>JACMLC010000501.1 GCA_014379795.1 Pyrinomonadaceae bacterium | reverse complement strand
TCCGCAATCTCGTCATAGCTGAGATCGTGCGAGTGGCGCAGGACGATCAGCTCTTTGTAAGTCGGGGGGAGATGGCTGACGACCGCTTCGATCTCCGCGCGGCGCTCTTTTCTCTCGCTCTCCTGTTCGGGAGTCGGCCTGCCGCTTTTGATTGGCAGCTCATACTGTGCGCCGTCCGATTCGCTGACGAGAGATTGGTCGCGCGTCGTGTGCCGCCGCAAGTGGTCTATCGCGGCGTTGTGCGCGATCTTGTAAATCCATGTCGAGAACTTGAACTCGGAACGATAGCGCGCGAGAGAGCCGTAAACCTTGATAAAGACCTCTTGCGTCAAATCGAGCGCGGCGTCGTAATCGCCGACCATTCGATAGACATAGGCCGCGATGGGACGCTGGTAACGTCGCACCAGTTCCTCAAAGCTCTCTTCGCGCCCGCCAATCGCGCGCGCCACCAACTCGCTATCGGCTATCGCGCCGGAATTATTTAAGGAGAGTGCGTGTGCAGTCATGCTCATGATGCTGAGGTTTTACGAGCCTGAAATGGCAAAAGTTTCAAAAGCTAGGGTGTAGGGGATAGGGTGTAGGGTGTAGAAAAGCCAAAATCTTTTCCCTATACCCTATCCCCTAACCCCTACACCCTGTTTTTATGCCCATGCGAGCGCGGCGAGTCCGGCGGGAGCAGCGATGGCGTCAAAGCTGAGTTCCTGAGTCGGAAGCTGTAGGCCGACATCGGGCGCGGTCAACGCGCGTGCGTCTATCCCCAGCGTCTCGGTAATCACATCGCCGACCTGAGACAGACTGAAACCTGTGCCGATGACCAGATAACGCTCAAGGCTGTGTGGCGCAGCCGCTGCCCCTGAAGCCGTCGCGGACTGTATGCGGTCGCGATAATAAAGCAGGAGACGATAAAGCTCGTCTGCGCGGTCTGCGTCCTCGCACAGCACAGAGCGGACGATGAGCGGCTGACCGGCGCGTAACATGACTGCCGTAAAGCCTTCGGCATGAGAGCTGAGCAGGAGCGCGTCGCTGTCTGCGCGGCTGCCGTCGTGCGTGCGCGTGAGCCAGCGTTCTTCGCCCGCGTGTCTGGGCAGAATCAAACCCACGCGCCAGCCCAGAGCTTCAAAGACCTTCTCATACTCCGCCAGCACGTCCACATGCGCACCGACCGCCAGATAACGCGCACGCCCGGAAGCATCGGGCGCGAGCCGCTCACGCCTGACGCGCAATTCGTCGAACGTCGCTCCGAAGCCGCGCTCTGTTTTCCAGCGCAGAACTTGATCCAGCTCGCCGCGCGAAGTGGGCGCGCTGTCCAGCGTCAGGATGACTGCGCGCATCGCAGCTTCCGGCAGCGCGACAGACCAGCGCCGCTGCCGCTGTAATCCTGCGCTCGTCACCAGCTCTGCCAGCGCGTCCGCCAGCTCGCCCGGGCTGGGGATGTTTGGCTCATCAAAACTCGGATGCAGCAAGCCTTCCGGCAGCGTGATGGTCGCGGCGCGTTTTAAGGAGAACTGCTGCCGCTGCTTTTGCAGCAGGACAGCCGAAGCGACGCCGCGATCAAGGCCAATGGCAGCCATCGGCAATCGCGGGTTGATGAGTCTGGATAAGGGATTCATGGAAGAATTTTAGATTTTGGATTTTAGATTTGCGATTGGAATCAGCGACCGGTTTTTAGCTTTTCAAATCGCAAATCGGCAATCGCAAATCTAAAATCCAACTACCATTGATTATAAGATGAGCCGTCGGTCGCGGTGTCTGTCGAAGAGCTGCGCACGTTAATCAATCCCTGCTCGCCTTCGTTGGAGTTCGGGTCTTCGCCTATCTCAGCCGTCCAATCCTTCTCATTGGTGATCGGGTCAACCGGAACCTCGCGCAGGTAGCCCGCAGTCACCAGCTCGTCGAGCGATTGCGGCAGCTTGCCCTTGTCTGCCGCGTACTGGTCAATCATGGCGCGCATCTTAAAGAGATCGTCTTTGAGAACCGTCTCGCGCGCATGCAGGACGTGGCGCTGGTACTGCGGCAGGGCGATGGAAGCGAGGATGACGATGATGAACATCACGATCATCAATTCCAGCAGCGTGAAACCGCGAGAACAAGTTGGCAGTTGGCGGTTAGCAGTTGGCAGAGCAAGACACAATCTTCGCCGCCTGATATTTTCTGCCAACTGCCAACTGCCAACTGCCAACTGCTTTTTACCAATCACTGTACTTCTCTCCATTCAAGGCCGTGCCGCTCGCTTTTGAGCGGACATCGAAAACATTCTCTTTGCCCCACGAAGTCGAATCCGGCACATCGTAGGACGAGCGGAAATCCCAATCGGCTTCGCCCGTAATCGGATCAACGGGAAGCTGTCGCAGGTAAACTTTCTTCTTCGTGCTGCTCGCCTCCGAGCCAATGTCCGTCGCCTTCGGGCCTGACGTTGCCGTCTCTCTGATAAGATTTCCGCCTCCGCCTCCGCGCGGCGCAATGTTGACGCCATTGACCAGCGTTTCCAAATCCGGCGGATAGCGATCCGGATTATCCACCGTGAAGATTTTGCAGTCTGTAATCACGACTCTGCTGCGCGGGTCTGCCGCAGGTTGCCCGCCAGCTTGATTTCGCGGGTCGCCCGCCGTTTGCGGGATTGCCGAGACGTTGGTAGCCGTCGTGCTGGTTGGCGCGCCTGAGCAGGGGCTGCCGATTGTGTCTCTGTGAAACTCCTGTATCGCCAGCCGCATCTCGCGCAGGGTGTCGCGCAAACGCTGCTCGCGCTGCCGCCTGACGGACAGCTTGACCAGAGGCACGACGCCGAGCGTCAGAATCGTCAAGATCGTGAGCGTGATAAGCAACTCAAGCAGCGTGAAGCCGCGAGAGCCAGTTGGCAGTTGGCAGTTGGCAGTTGGCAGCAATCCATCAGTGACGCGCGATGAGCGCGAACTGCCAACTGCTAACTGACAACTGCTAACTTTCTTTCTCATCATTATTGTTTGACGATTACTTCGCTCTGAACGAGTTGCAGCGTCATGTTGCGCCCGTCCGCTGCGATCAGGTGCATGTTGTTGTTGTCAAAGCTGACGGCGCTTGCGCCTGCGGCCAGAGCCTCGATGTCAACGAAGATGAGCACGCCCGCGCCGCTCATCGTAGCGCCGGTCGGCGGCGCGATGGAGACGAGCAGCACGCCGCCCTGATTAACAGATTGCGTGATGGTTGGCATGCTCTGCTGGCCTGCGAACAAATTGCCGCTTGCCACATTGCGAATCACGACCGTGCGCGGGTCAAAGCGCAAAGTCACAACCGCGAGGCCGAGCGGCGCGTCCGTCTTGAGCACGAGCGCGAGCCTGCGCTTCTCGCCGACGCGCATCTCATTGCGCTCAGGAATCAAACGCAGCTCAGCCGCGCTGCCCAGGAAGGGCTTAATCAAAGGCTCTCGCCGCGCGCTTTCGATTGAAGGCAGGCGGGGCGGTTCTTCGACTGTGACCGCGAGCGGCTGTGCGCCGCCGGGGGTAAATGACATCGCCGGTTGTCCGGCAGTTGTCAGCAGCGCGGACAAGACGTTGCCCGTGCGCAGCAAAACGGGCGAGGCGGTATTGGCGACCACCGCATCGGCAGTCCGTGCCGCAGTTGTTTTAGCCGTTGCGCTCTTGTTGGAAATCGGAGTCGGCACAGCGCCCATCGGCTGTGACGCGTCCGTCTCGCTGGGCAACAGGCTTTTCGGCGCGGGCACGTAAGCCGGTGGCTCAGCTTCGGTCTCGCCCGTGTTGGTCTCTTTCAGAGAGACTTCGACTTCCTTTGCGCCGGTCTCTTGTTTCACCGGTTTCGACTCAGCAGGCGACTTAGCGGCAGGGGCAGCGGCGGCAACATTGTTCGCGGGGCGACGCGCGGCAGCCAGTTGCTCTTCCTCGCGCTCGGCATCCTGAATCAACGCTTCGAGCGAGCCTTGAGTCGGCGTCTGCAAGGTGCCGCTCGGTCGCTCCATCTCATCACTAGGCGTGACGGCGGGCGCACGCAGGACGCGAGGCGTGACGGCAATCACGATGTCCGTCTTCGAGTTGTCGCGCGTCGGGGTCGAGAACAGGCGTCCGAGAATCGGGATTAAACCGAGTATCGGCAAGCCCTGTCGCCCTCTGGACTCTTTATCCTGTGCGAGGCTGACCAGCATCATCGTGCGATTGTTCTGAATGCGCGCCGTGCCGGTAATTGTGCGCTCGATAAAGGTCGGCGTCAGGCTCGGATTGAAAACGTCCTTCGATTCGATGGACATCTTGACCTGTACGTCAAGGTTCGGAAAAACCTGCGGCGTAAACTTGAGCGTCAAGCCCGTCGGCTCGTAGTTGATGACCGGAAATCCGCCGCTGCCGAAGACCCCCTGCTGTCCTTTAGTGTCTCCAGTAGTGTTGCTGAAGGGGTATGTCTGCGCCGTTTGCACGGGGACGCGCTGGCCTATGCGCGCAGATGATTCCTCACCCGTGAAAGCGTGAATCTGCGTCGAGGCGAGCAGCTTGGTATTTGTCTTTTTCTGAAACGCGCTGATGGAAGAAGCGGGAATCAGAAGGGCTGCTCCCAGAGCCACCGGCGGCGCGCCCGCCAACGCATTCGTGATGGCGTTACGATTTCCGCCAATGGTAAAAATACCGCTGCTCGTGCCGCCCAGATTAGTGAGCGATGTATCCGAGCCGACCTGATTACCCAACCTGAAGAGATCATCACGCGAGACTTCATAGATGCTGACATCCATCACCACTTCGGCGCGGTCTTTATCAATGCTGCTAATCAGCTCGCCGATCAGGCGCACGTTCTCCGCCGTATCGCGCACGGTCAAACTGTTGGTGGCTTTATCGGGAATAGCGATGGTCGGCGGGCGTCCGGACTGTGCCGGAATCGCCTGTTGGATTAAACGCAAAGCATCCTGCGGGTCTGCGTTTCCAAGGTAGAAGGTGCGAATCACGAGTTGCTGGAACGTCGGGCGACGCGTCTGGTCTGCGACCAGGATAGTGCGCCGATCCATCTTTTGGAAGAACAAGCCCTCCTGCTGGAAGAGATAATCCAGAGCCTTCGCCGTCGAGACGTTGCGCAGGTTGACATCTATCGTGCGCGGCTGGCGAAATGATTGGCTGTCGAAAATAACGTTGAGATTGAGCTGCTCCGCCAGACTGCGGATAAAAGCCTTGAGATCGCCGCTGTAGTTGATGACACGCAACTGCTCTGAGCCAACCGGAACGGAAGTCGCCTCTTGCTGCGTGGTGGCGGGGCGTCCTGAGCTGAGCGCGCCGGGTGTCGTCGGCTGCGCGCCTCTGCCTATGGGTCTTTCCCCCGGCTTGTAAGAGCTAGGAGCGGCTTTCGCGCCGGAGGAGCCGTTGCCGTCTCCATTCCCGCCTGCCCCTTCGCCTTCAGCCTCCTTGTCCGCCTTCAGGCGCAGCATGCGATCCATCTCAGAGAGCGCCAGCTCATTCACCGGATCGTAGCCGTATGCCTGCCGGAAAGCGTTATAGGCTCCGGCATAATCGCGTTGTTCGGCGAGCGCGGTTCCCTGTATCATAAACATCTGGGAGGCATTGAACACGGCGCGGCGATAGTGCAGTTGATACTGCGTATCCGAAGGGTCTGCGGCGACCGCGAGCGCGTATTCCTGCGCAGCTTTATCCCACTGCTCTGAGGCCTCGTGCTGCTGGCCGCGTTTGAAGTTCTTCTCGCCCTTCTTGGCAAAGGCCGTGATCGGCGTCAGGAGCAAGCAAAGGGTCACGAAAAGCGCCGCCAGCGAGCGCATGTGTGTGGCTGATCTCATTTCAAATCTCTTTTTGTATGACTGAATTAAAATAAACGCGGCAGCTTCGCCGAAGCCACCCTCTTCCGGCGGCTTACTTTAACAGCCGCCGACCTTTACGGGTTACACGCCCGTTGCCGGGTACAGTTCCCTTAAGACAGTTTTGAGTTTTCAGTTTTGAGTTTTCAGCGAAAGCTAACTTTTTACTGAAAACTGAAAACTGAAAACTGCTCTAACCTTTAATCTCTTCGACAAACGTGACGCGATTGATCTCATGGAGTGTCGAGATGCCTGCGAAAACTTTTTGCAGCGCAGACTCGCGCAAGCCTTTCAAGCCTTCGGCTTCGGCGGCGCGCCGGACTTCAGAGCCGGGGCGTCGCTCGACGATCATCTCGCGTATGTTGTCGGTCAAATCCAACAGCTCGTGAATCGCTGTGCGCCCGCGATAGCCTG
>JACMLC010000500.1 GCA_014379795.1 Pyrinomonadaceae bacterium | reverse complement strand
GCGGGCAGGCTGAATTTTTGAGCGCGAGTTATCAAGTCATCACGCCGGACTTGCGCGGCCACGGCGAGACGACCGTGACCGAGACCGCGACGATGGAGGAGATGGCGTTGGACGTGGCGGCTCTGTTGGACGAGTTGAAGATAGAGCGCGCCCTCATCGGCGGCCTTTCGATGGGCGGTTATGTGACGCTTGCCTTCTACAAAAAATTCCCGCAGCGCGTGCGCGCTCTCATCCTCGCGGACACAAGGCCGCAGGCGGATACGAATGAAGCCAAACAGGCTCGTGAGCAACAGGCGTTGAAAGCTTTGAAAGAAGGCATGTCTCCCATCGCGGAAACAATGTTGCCGAAAGTCCTCGCGCCCGGAACGATTGATGAGCAGCCGGAAGTCGTTGCGCGTGTGCGCGAGATGATGTTGAGCATGAAGCCGCAAGGGACAGCCGCCGCCCTGCGCGGAATGGCCGCGCGCGAAGACCATACGAAGCTGCTGTCGCAGATTAACGTGCCCACACTGATTATCGTCGGAAGCGAGGACAGGATCACGCCGCCGGATGTTTCTGAAGCGATGCAGCGCGAGATTCGCGGCTCGCGTCTGGAAATCATAGAAGGCGCAGGCCATGTTTCGAACCTCGAACGCCCCGCCGAATTCAATCGCGCTCTCAGAAAATTTCTCGACAGCTTATCAAACTAAGTATTAGCCACAGAGGCACAGAGACACAGAGAGAACATATGAAAGGAAGGCTGAAAAATTCTTTTTTTGAATCGCTCTGTGTCTCTGTGCCTCTGTGGCAAATTTTGCGGCGACTTTAAATAAATCAATGGATGAATTTAAAAAATTCCGTATCGAAGAGCGCGTGCGCTGGGGCGATGTTGATGCGGCGCGCATCATTTTTTACGGAGCCTACATACGCTTTTTCGAGTTTGCGGAAACTGAGCTGTTTCGCGCGGTCGGCTTGAACTACGGCGTGATGTTTGACGAGTTGGACGTGTGGCTGCCGCGCGCTCATCTGGAATGTGACTTTCGCAGCGCAGCGCAGCTTGATGACTTGCTCGAAGTCTGCGTCTACGTCGGGCGCGTCGGCACAAAATCCCTGCGCCTGAACTTTGAAGTGCGCCGCAAGGGCGAAGACGCGCTCGTCGCCGAAGCTCATTTCGTCCTCGTCGCCGTTCGCCGCGACACTTTTCAAACGGTCGCCCTGCCCGCCGAACTCAAAAGCCGCCTCGCGCCTTACACGAAAGAGAGCGGTGACAAGTGACAGGTGACAAGTGACAAGATAAAATCCTTTTCTGACTTGTCACTTGTCACCTGTCACTTGTCACTGTGTTAAAATAATCTTCGTTCGGGTTTTGGCGAGAAGGAGTTGGCGATGGCTACTTGTTCGAAATGCGGCAGAGAAAATCCTGCCGGGATGCGTTTCTGCACTAACTGCGGTGAAGCTATACCCGAAACGCCCGGTGGGGTCAGCGGCGATGCGATTGATTCATCTTCGTTCGAGACCCTGAGCTTTAATCCCAGACCGCAAACCGCTCCGACCAATTGGCCCAATTTAGGCGGGGCTTTCAACCAGCCCGCGCCTCCCGTGAGCGAACCGAAGAAAAGCAAGACGGGCTTGATTATCGGCATCGTCTCAGCCGTTCTGTTGCTCGGCCTCGTCGTGATTGCTGCGGGCGTTGGTTTCTATTACTACTCCAAGCCCGATACGGAGACAGCGAACGGCAATAGCAATGGAGGCGTCTCTAATCCTTTAGATGACGACGCGGACGCAAACAGCAACAACGCTAATGCCGATTCCTCGCCTTCGCCAAAAGCATCTCCGACGCCCGCTCCATCTCCGTCGCCCAGCCTTGCTTTCGAGCCGCCGACAGAGCCTACGAAGGATGGCAGCTTCACAGTCTATGCCAACGGCGAGTGGCAGTTGTCCAGCATTGCAGTCGTGCCGAAAGAGAAATACACGACCTCTGTTGAAGGTATAGTTGATCTTGCCAATGCAAAGACGGGAATCCGCGCGGGCGGCACCAGCGATGCGAAGTACAAAGAGCGTCGCCTGTTTCCCGAATGGCCGACGGGCGCGCTCCTGATGCGGACGCGTTACGCGGACGGTCGCTTTTCCAACACGATGGCGGTCGCGGCTGGTGGGGCGAACGGCTACTGGGAAAATCTGCCGGACGAACGAGGGATGCTCGAATTCAGAATCAACGACAACGCGCCGCAGGGCAACGGCGGGCAGTTCACCATCCGCGTGAAGATGACCAGCGTTCCGAAGACAAAGTAGATGATTGACGATCCGAATCCGAGCATGGAGTTTGACAGGTTCGAGGACATCCGTCGCGTCCTCGCAGATGTCCTGATGGCTAAAGGCCATGAGCTGCTCGAAGCTGAAAAGATCGCGCTCTATGTCATGGAAGGCTTGCGGGACTCTTCAAAACTGATGACCTTGCTCGCCAACGATAATTCTCATACGCACGAAGAAATTTTACTTGCCCTCCACGAACTGCTGAACACCACACAGGCGCTTAACAAAGCGAGAGACTTATTACTCGGCGACGAAGCAAAGGATGAAGGATGAAGGATAAAGAGCAAGCTGTTAATAGCATCCTTTTCATCCTTCATCCTTCCGCCTTCATCCTTCGCTCATAACGGTCTGAGAGCGCGGCGCGCGAGCGTGCGCTTGAGGCCGACATAGCCTTGATCGCCCGCGACCAATTCGCCTAAGACTTTGCGTATTCCGCGATGCGCGCGCGCAAACTCGATCATGCGCTCAGTGAACGGCGCGCCCCAGAAGTTGCCATAAAAACGCCTGCGCATCTCCGCCGCGCGTCTTAGCTCGCGCCCGAAGTCTTCGCGCCAGCGCGCTTCATAATCCAAAGGTTTGCCGGACAGATAAGCTTCGGCGAAAATCTCTGCCGAGCGCAGGGCGTAATAAATCCCTTCGCCCGTCACGGGGTCTGCAAAGCCCGCTGCGTCTCCGAGCAGCGCCCAGCCTTCGCCGCACGCGCGCCTGGTGTCCCACGTCTTCGCCGCGAGTCCCGGAATCCGCGCCGCGTATCGCTCCGCCTTTGTGCGCAGTTCCGTTTCAATCAACTCATCAAGAGCTTTATCTTTCTTGCGCGCCTTCCAGAGCCGCGCCGTCCCGTCCGCGCGCATGCGGTAATAGCCAACCATGAATCTCCACAAGAGTTCATCCAGCGATTGATGATCGAACGCGTCCTGCGATGTAGCGATGCCGAAAGAGATGTGATCCGGGCGCGGGAAAGCCCATGCGTAACCAGCCCATCCGGGAAGAAAAGCGACGACGGTTGGCGCGCTCTCTTCTTTCGGCAGCGGCGCGCGATAGCCAAAGGCGACTTCCATCTCTTCTTTCGGCAGCGCGCCCGCCAGCAGTTTCGCGATCCGGCTGCCCGCACCGTCCGCCGCGACCAGCAGCGGCGCGCTCCACTCTGCGCCGCTCTGGCCGCGCACAACCCAGTCCTCTTTTTCACTCTTACGCGGTTGAAACGAAACGCGCTCCGTGAAGATATGCGCGCCAGCCTCGCCAGCGCGGTCTCGCAGATAGGAATCAAAAGCGATGCGAGAGTAGATGGCGAAAGGCTCTTCCAATTTTAGAAAAAGCATTTTTCCACCGGGCGAATACATTTCCAACTCTTCGACCGTGCGCCCGACAGCTTCGAGCAGATGCGGCCACTGTTTGAGAGCCTTTGAAGTCACGCCGCCGCCGCACGCCTTTGGCTCTCCCGGCGGTCGCCCGTCAAAGAGCGCCACTCTCGCCCCGTCGCGCGCCAGCCGCTCAGCCGCGAACGACCCGGCGGGCCCGGCGCCCACGATTAAAATGTCGAATCTTTCAGTCACCATTCACGCTCGCGCTTTGCTTTGAAACAATATCGAATAGCAAAATGAAAAGGAGGGACTTCCCCACGAACTGACACGAAACGAGAAAATAAGAAATCGCACGAAATTTAGTGTGGCTTCGTGGATAGTTCCTGCCGTGTTATTTGATAAGCTCTCATCTTATCCCGCATCACTTTATAATTCGCCGCGCAATTAAATCTCGTTGTCCTGCAAGCTCTGCATCATAAATGGCTTTCACATCGCGGCGCAATTCCGGCTTGCTTGATTGCGCGCGGCGTGTGATAGAATGCGCGTCGTACCCCTTCCAAATTTTTATAAAGCGATGGTCAGAAGCTCAATAGTTTTTGCTGGCATCGCACCGCATCCGCCAATCATGGTTCCTGAAGTTGGCGGTGGCGCAGCAGATGAAGTGCGCGCTTCAATCAATG
>JACMLC010000499.1 GCA_014379795.1 Pyrinomonadaceae bacterium | reverse complement strand
TGCCACCTAAACAAGCTTCCGCTGCTAAAGCCGGTAAAGCTAAAACACCGCCGCGCAAAATTGCTCCGGCTGCGCCCGCTAAGAAGCAGGCGACGAAGGCCGCTCCCAAGTCCAGGACTGTCTCAAAATCCAAAGTCGCAGCTCAACCCAAGACTGTAAAGCCCGTCGCAAATGTTACCAGAGCTGTCACGCCGCCGCCGCATGTGCCGCGCCAGCCGACGCGCGACGAAGCGGCTGCGCTCCGCGCTTTTGAAAAGGCGCACAAAGAGTTTGCGCGCGGTCGCTTTGCCGAAGCCGGCTCGATGTTTCGCACGCTGGTCGAGAAGCATCCCGGCGCATCCGAGGTCGCAGCACGCGCACGCACTTACATAGCCATCGCGGAATCACGCCTGCGCAGGGAAATTTCACTGCCCCGAGATGCCGACTCGCTTTATGATCGCGGCGTCATCGAATTGAATCGCGGCGAGTATGTGGCCGCGCAGGAGATGTTCGAGCGCGCCCTCAAGCGCGAGCCGGAAGCCGCGCATATACATTACGGTCTGGCGGCCACGCGCGCACGGCTTGGCTCGATTGATGCCGCGCTGGAATCGCTGAGGCAAGCGCTCACGATACAACCCAATTTGCGTGTGCGCGCGCAGCACGATCAAGACCTGTCAACACTGCGGAACGATCCCATGTTCGAGCAGCTAATTTTCGCCCCACGCCTTTAAAACCTCTCTCCTCACATGCACGGTGTCAGAGATTTTTACGCCCGCCACATTGTCTGGCAAGTTTGAAAGCACATATCTTTCAGCTATGATTGCCGTCTCAAGGCAAGCGCCACGGTCGTCTTTTTAAGCTCAGGGAGAAATGATTTTTGTCAGTCAACGAGACAGGTTGCGGGCTAAAGCTGGTCGCCATTGGCGGAGGCACAGGACTCTCGACATTGCTGGCCGGATTAAAGCGCCGGGTCGGCGCGTCCGATGCGGGCAGCACATGGCTGGAATCGCTTTCGGCCATCGTGACCGTTTCGGATGACGGCGGGAGTTCGGGTCGCTTGCGCGACGAGCTACAGATTCTGCCGCCGGGTGACATACGCAACTGCATGGTAGCGTTGTCGGAAGATTCCACTCTGCTCTCGCGCCTGTTTCGTTATCGCTTTCGCGGCGACGGCGATCTGGGCGGCCACAGCTTCGGCAATCTTTTTCTCGCCGCGCTGACCGAAGTGACCGGAGATTTTGTCGAAGCCGTTCGCCTCTCTTCCGAAGTTCTGGCGAGCAAGGGGCGTATCTATCCCGCGACGATAAATGATGTGCGGCTCATCGCCGAGCTGGAAGACGGCACGGAAGTGCGCGGCGAAACACAGATCACGGCCTCACGCACGCCGATTCGCCGTTTAAGGCTTGAGCCGTTGCATTGCCTTCCCTTACCCGAAGCCCTCGCCGCCATTCGCGCGGCGGATGTCATCACGGTGGGGCCGGGTTCGCTATACACAAGCATCCTGCCGCCGCTCCTGGTCGCGCGCGTCGCGGAAGCCATCGGCCATGCTCAAGCTATAAAGATTTTTATCTGTAATCTGATGACGCAACCGGGTGAGACCGAAGGCTACACAGCGCGCCAGCATCTGGTGACTGTAAAAAACTATGCGCCTGAGATTGCGTTCGATTACGTTGTCGTCAACAATCATCCGATTAGCGAAGAGCAGGCAGTGCGTTATACAGCCGACGGCGCACACCAGATAGGCATGACGGATCACTTGCTGGAAAAAATCTTCGGTGATGAGACTGAGATTGTTCGCGCAGACCTGCTCGACGAAGGCGAGAAGGTACGACATCATCCTGAGAAGCTGGCGCGCGTAGTGGTCGCCTGCTGTGAGCAGGCTCGCGCCTGCCAGCCGCCTGTCATGCCGCAGCCCTGAAATTTATGGAGAAGCAATCTCAAAACAACACGCCGGAGACGCACGCTCTGCTTGATGTGCTGGTCTTGGCCGCAGGACTCGGCACGCGCATGCGCTCGCAGAAGGCGAAAGTCCTGCACCAGCTCGGCGGGCGTCCGCTCATCGCGCACGTCTGCCGCACGGCAACCGCGCTTGACCCGCGCCGCATACACGTCGTCGTCGGGCATCAGGCAGAGGTTGTAGCAAAGGCCGTCCAGCAAGAGCTAGGCGAGGACGGCGCAACTTTTATAGAGCAGACAGAACAGCGCGGGACGGGCGATGCGGTGATGGCCGCGCGAGAGATGCTCGGCGAAGCCAATTCGACGCTCTTGATTTTGTCGGGCGATGTGCCGCTCGTGCGGGCGGAAACCCTTGCTGCTCTGGTGCATCAGCATCGCACGCATCGCGGGCGCGGCGCGGCTTGCACGATGCTTTCAGTGCGCCTCGAAGACCCAAGCGGCTACGGGCGCATCATACGCGACGCCGAAGGCCGCTTTGAAAAGATCGTGGAACAGCGCGACGCGACGCCCGAAGAAAAGCTGGTCAACGAAATCAACGCGGGCATTTATTGCTTTGACACGCGACTGCTCTTTCCGGCTCTGGCGCGCGTCCAGCCCAGCAACGCGCAGGGCGAATATTATTTGACGGATGTGCCGGGACTTTTAAGGACGGACGGCGCGGACGTGGCCGTTTACCTGCACACGGACGCGCGCGAAGTCTCAGGCATCAACACGCGGGTCGAGCTGGCAGAGTTTGAACGCCTCTTGCGCGAACGCAAGATGCGGCGATTGATGCTCGACAGCGGCGTGACCTTCATTGACCCCAGACACACTTATGTCAGCCCCGATGTACAGATCGGGCGCGACTGCGTTGTCTATCCGGACGTGCATATCGAAGGCCAGACGATTATCGGCGACGGCTGCGAGATACGTTCCGGGACGCGCATCACCGATTCGCGCATCGGCAACGGCGTGACTATCAAAGACCATTGCGTGATTATTGACAGCGAGATCGCGGACAATTGCACGGTCGGCCCCTTCGCTCATTTGCGCATGAACTCGAAGCTGGAACAAAGCTCTGCGGTCGGCAACTTTGTCGAGATGAAAAAGTCCCGGCTCGGAAGCCATTCAAAGGCAATGCACCTGACCTATCTGGGCGACGCGACCATCGGCGAAGAGACGAACATCGGCGCGGGCACAATCACCTGTAACTACGACGGCAAGAACAAGCACGAAACGCATATCGAAGACCACGTCAAGATCGGCTCGGACACGATGTTGGTCGCGCCCGTGCGCGTCGGTCACGGCGCAGTCACGGCGGCTGGCTCGGTCGTGACTAAAGACGTGCCACCGGACTCGCTCGTCGCAGGAGTTCCGGCAGTTGTCAAAAAACAGTTGAAGCAAGAAGCAATTTCAACCACAGAGGATCATGGAAGAAAGCAATAATTGCCTCTGTGTCCTTTGTGGTAAATTAAATTTAGGTTAGCAGGTTAGGCTTGGGAGAT
>JACMLC010000498.1 GCA_014379795.1 Pyrinomonadaceae bacterium | reverse complement strand
TTTTCGTGTATACCGCCAAAGCCGCCGTTTGACATCACGGCCACAATGTCGCCCGCGCGCAGTTCGGGCGCGAGATGCGTGACGATCTCATCCGCGCCTTCGATGCCGAAGGCGGGTTTGCCCTGCGCCGCGATCTCTTCTATCAGGCGGTGCGTGTCAAGCACGCTTCCTTTCTCGGTCGCCTTCCGGCTGTCAAAGACGCTGGCGATGACCACATAATCCGCGGGCGCGAACGCGCGTGCGTAATCGTCCTGAAAAACCGCGAGGCGCGAAGACCACGAGCGCGGCTCGAAGACGGCGACCAGACGGCGACCTTGGTATTTCTGTTTTAATGCCTGCAAGGTCTCGCGCACAGCGGTCGGGTGATGCGCGAAATCGTCTATGACCAGCACGCCCGAAACCTCGCCGCGCACCTCTGCGCGCCTGCGCACGCTCTTAAACGAGGCGAGCGCATCTGCAATCGCGTCCGTCTGGATGCCCCACGCGTCGGCGGCGATGATGACCGCCAGACAATTGCGGACGTTGAAATCTCCGATGAGCGGCGTGCGAAAACGCGCCCACTCCGCGCCCTCGCGCAAGACGCGAAAGTGCGCCAGCCCGTCTACATAAGTGATGTCGCGTGCCTGCCAGCGTGCGTCGTCCGATGTCCCGAAAGTCTCAAGCTGTGTGAATAGCTTCGCTCCCATTTCTCCGACAACTTCGCGCACATGCGGGCTGTCCCATCCGGCTATCAAGCGACCGTTGCCGGGTACGAGGTTCATCAGGCGGCGAAAGGCGAGCTTGACGGCGGCGAGGTCTGCGTAAATATCCGCGTGGTCGAATTCGATGTTATTGACGATGGCGATTTCGGGCAGGTAGTGCATGAACTTCGGCCCCTTGTCGAAATAGGCCGTGTCGTATTCGTCGCCTTCGATGATGAAATATTCGCTGTCTGTGACACGAAAGCTCGCGCCGAAATTCTGCACCACGCCGCCGACGAGAAAAGTCGGATTCAGACCGCCGCGCTCCATGACCCACGCGGCGATGCTCGTCGTTGTGGTCTTGCCGTGTGTTCCGGCGACGACCAGCGAGCGGCGACCGCGTATGAATTCTTCTTTGACGACTTCGGCCTGCGAGCGATAGAGCAGCTTGCGATTCAAAGTCGCTTCGACTTCCGGGTTGCCGCGCGGGATGGCGTTGCCGATGATGACGCAATCGGGCGCAGGCTCAAGATGCTCAGGCTTGTACCCTTGCCTGACATTGATGCCCAATGCTTCGAGCATCGTGGACATCGGCGGGTAAACATTTTCGTCTGAGCCGGTCACACGATGGCCGCGCGCCTGCAACATCCCCGCGAGCGAAGCCATCGCCGTCCCGCAGATTCCAATCAGGTGATAGTGCATAAGCAGTTTTCAGTTTTCAGTTTTCAGTTTTCAGTGAAAGCAATTTGTCTTTGCTCAAAACTAAAAACTAAAAACTGAAAACTGTTTTTACTTGTTCAGCATGGTGTAGAAGGGAAGCTTGTTAACTCTCAGATAAACGGGCGCGGGCTGCTCCTGTAGGTTGCCGCAGGGTTTGCTCCGCTGTGTCTTGAGGTCTTTGCAGTGCGTCGTGCCTTTCAGCAGGATGCCTTTGTTGTCGTAATAATCCTTGCGGACGACCGTAATGTCACCGTTAAAAGTGTTGAGCGTCGCGTCGGATTTGGCGAGCGTGCCGTCGCCGCGAAAGTAATACATGACGTAATGCACCCAGTCGCGCGAGGGGCTTTGAAAAGTGAAATTCGCGCCGATGATTTTTCCGTCGCGCATCCAGACATAAGCGTTCTCGTTGAGATTGTCACCCGTGTCCGCAGCCGTGCGCTCCTGCTCGCTCTTGAACTCGCGCCAGTTGGCTTTGGCATTGGCGTTTGCGCCGGACGCGACATCCGCAAAGATACGCTGGGTCTTGGCGTTGCTCTTGACGAAGCCGTCAATTTCTGTGACGTAGGTTTCGACCTCCGCGACTCTGCCGGTCGCCGGAGAGGTGGAAAGAGACTGGCCTTGCTGCTGCGCCGTGACCGCGTTAAAGAGAGTGAATGTCGCCAGCATTGAGATGAGCAAACAGAAGATAAGCAGGTTTCGTTTCATCTTATTTCTCCTAAACTTTTTCGGTGATGCGAGCGGTGGGCAGCGTGAAAGAAAAAACCGAGCCGCGTCCCTGTTCCGACTCAACCTTGATATGGCTGCCGTGCAGCTCAACCAACTGCCGCGTGATATAGAGTCCGAGTCCGGTGCCTTTTTCGCCGCGTGTCGCGCGGCTGCGCGCCTGCTCGTACTTGTCAAAGAGACGCGCGACATCATCCGGGGCGATGCCGACGCCCGTGTCTATGACAGAGATCATGACATGCTCGCCCATCTTTTCCGCTTTGACTTCGACGCGCCCGCCGCGATTCGTAAACTTGAGGGAGTTCGAGAGCAGGTTGACGAGGATGCGGCGCAGTTTGGCGCGGTCTGCTTCGACGGTCGGCAAATCCGGCGACAGAGCCACTTCGAGCGTCAAACCTTTCTCTCTGGCGAGCGGCTCCATCGTCTCGCGCAATTCGTCCACGACGTTGCGCAAATCTATCGAAGAGACATCGAGACGCATCGTGCCGGATTCGAGCTTCGACGCGTCGAGCAGATCGTTGACCAACTCGATCAAGCTCTGCGTGTTGCGCTCCATCATCGAAACCATGTTTTTTTGTTCAGGCGAAAGCTCGCCAAGCCGGCCGGAGGTAAAGAAACTGATTACGCCGCTGATAACAGCCAGAGGGGAGCGCAGGTCATGCGTCGTCAGCGCGAGAAACTCTTCTTTCATCCCGGCTAGCTCCCGGAGTTTCGCATTTGCACTGTTCAGTTCCTGGTTTGTTTCGTTGAGCTGGCAGTTGAGCTGCTCCAGTTGCTCGCGTTTGTCTTCGAGCTCGGCGAGAATCTTTACGAAGTCGCGGTTCTGTTGTTGAAGCTCTTCGATGGCGGAATCATCCGCCTCGACGCTGAACAGGGCGCGCAACTCCTCGCTGCGTTTCTTTATGTCCTCAGCCGCGGCGCGCGGCATCCAT
>JACMLC010000497.1 GCA_014379795.1 Pyrinomonadaceae bacterium | reverse complement strand
TTTCGAGAAGCGTCTTGGCTCTCGCCGGAAAAACTCTTGCGCCGTCTGTCTCAGCATTATAGTATGCAGCCGCGTTCCGGCTTGTAAAAGAAAATTCACGTCAAACAAGAAGGGGAAGCTGTTAATGCTTGTCGAATGCGTTGCGCGTCCCGAATTGAGAGCGCCCGTGCTGGCTCTGATTGCGCGGGTGGCGGGCGAACATGCCGCAGGCGAGTTTGTGATTCCGCTGGTCTCGCTCTTTGAAGCGTTCGGGCTGTCGCTCGCGGAAAAAGAATTGCGGAAGCTGCGCTCGCGCGGCGACGTAAAGTTTGTGCCGCGCGAGGCCGCGCGCGGGCGTTTCTCAAACAGCGGCGGAGAGCTGGAAGTGGAAACGGCAGAGGGCTTAACGCTCGTCATTCCCGAAACGCTCGCAGGCGATTACATCACGACTCCTTCGTCTTTGACTTTGAAGTTCGGCGAGGGAACTGCGCTCCGTGGCTGCAAGCGCATCTTTGTGCGTATCTGTCAGGACATCATCAAGATAGACGCCGACGAGCATAAGCTGTACATAGATTTGCCGGGTGAGAAATATGATCTTTGTTTCGTGTTCTGATTAATCATGCAGGATGAGTGGGCGGAACAGGAAACGGGGACGCATCAGGATCATGTCATCGCGCATGTCATCGGCGCGACCGCGCTCGGATATTTTATCTCGGACGAGACGGCGCACATTCTGCTCGACATAGGTTTTATCTGGACTCTTTACCTAGACGGCGAGATGGGCTTGGTGCCGCAAGTGATGGCGCTTGCAGAGCTGGATGTTGATGAAGAGACAAAGGCGAGTTTGCGAGAGGATGTCCGGCAGCTACAGAACTCAGCCGGGAGCGAGTCCGCGCCGCTGTCCCGTTTGACACAGGCTCCGGCGGGCTGCCTGATTACCGAAGTCAGCTTTCAAGGGCGCGGCCACGAGCGCCGCATTTTAATCGCGGGCGAAGAATCGTGTATCGCCGTTGAAACCTCGCTTGAGACAGGGCAGATTCAAATCCATGCCGCGTGAGACGGGAAACATGGATTTTAAGATGCCCTCAGATTTCGTTCAGAGCGTTAACAATTTCCGAAGCTTATCCACAATGCTTCGATTACCTGACAGGTTGGCTTAGTCAAAATGTATCCACCGAACTACATCCCAAAACACATGCAGGCTGCGAACGCCGCGCTTTTTCTCTCTACGCAAGTTGATGTTCGCAATCTGTCTTCAAACCTTAATCTCTCGTTGTCTGATGAGTCCCCAACACCGGAGGCGGATGACGCGACGCTCGATGAAGTAGTGCGCGAAGAGCGCGAGTACGTGCGTAGCCGCCTGCGTGAAGAGTTACAGCGCGAGCCGACGGAAGAAGAGGTGGACGAGTGGCTGCGCCGCCACACGGAAGGTTACTAAAGCGGCGACCGCCAGCTCTCAATACCACACGCACCGCCCGGCTCATTAAGATTTAACCCCAACCAAATCGGAAGAGGAGGGCGTCATGGCCAAGAGTGAACCCAGAGAGTACCGTGCAATGATCTCGGATGAAGGGGGGATCGTGCGCGGTCGCATTCCTTCTCCGCTTGTCAGAGACATGGGCGCGCGCGCGGGGGACTACATGGTCTTTCGTAGCGACGGCACAGGCAAAGTGACCATGAGCGTCTTGCGCAGCAGAAAGTCCGGCGGAAGTGCAAAAGGCAGGACGGTTAAATCTGCCCGGAGACGCTAAAACCGGAACGCGAAATAAAGCCGCGCAAGCACAAGCCTTGCGCGGCCTTATTCAACAAACGAGTGAACCCAAGTTGCTCGCTAATCAATTGCCACTAGCTTTAGCTAGTGGAACAAGAGAGCTAAAAAGTGTCGGCTTTAGCCAAAATGATTTGGCTAAAGCCATAACTTCTGCAAGCTTTATCCACTAGCTGAAGCTAGTGGCAATTGTAAGCAATAAACCCAAACATCTATCACTAACAACTCGATCTATTTACCAACCTAATTTACCGGTCACGCCCACGCGCGAGGCGGATTATCCGGTCACGATAATCTTGTTTTCCACGCTGCGCACGCCCTTCACGCCCTTGACGAGCCTTTCAGCCTGAGACTTGAGCGTCTCTGTGTTTACGGTTCCCGACAAGGTGACTTTGCCGTCCATCACGAGGGCCGTAATGCCGAGCGTAGAGAACGTCTTATCCTCTGAAATTCTTTTGTCTACGTTCGACTGAACCGCCATGTCATCCGTGCCGCTCGATGTGGTTGCGCTGCCGGAATCCGTCGCGGGCTGCGTCACGATAATCGGAGCCGGTTGGCTGGTCGCCGGTTGCTGAACGACTATGGGCTGCTGCTGTGGCGCTGGCTGCTGAATAATCACAGGCTGCTGTTGCGGCTGTTGTGCGGTCGCAGGAATGTTGGCGTTGACGCGCACATTATCATTCGCAGTATCCTGATTCCTCATGAACAGGAATAG
>JACMLC010000496.1 GCA_014379795.1 Pyrinomonadaceae bacterium | reverse complement strand
GCCGCCAAAGCGAATCGTGGCTTTGTCCGTGCGCAGGATCGAGTCGCCGTTCGAATCTGCTTCCGCCCGGACGTGGCTTTGAATGGTGCGCGCGGCCTCGGTGAAGATTGATTCTTCTTTGGTCGCGTCAACGGCGTTCGGCTCTGGCGCGCGGCTCATCTGTTATCTCTCTCCTTGATAGTCTCTTCGGTTGACTGCTCGGCGATGGGGACTCCTTTATCTGCGCCAACCGCTTCGTCGCCGGCGGGTCGCTTCTGTGGACGCCTCAGCCAGTTGAGGCCGAACTCGCGCGTCCCCAAAATCCCTTGCGGCCTGAAGATCATCGTCAGAATCAGCAAGGCCGAATAAATTACCAGACGCAGGTCAGCCAGATTGTAGCCGCCGACCTCCGGCAACCGGCGCAGGATTTCCGGCAACACCGTAATCACAATCGCGCCTAAGACAGCTCCCGTAATCGAACCCATGCCGCCGAGCACGATCATGATAATCAGTTCGAACGACTTGATAAAAGTAAAATCGTTGGTGCTCAAAAATTTGTTGTAGTGAGCGAAGAGTACGCCCGCCACGCCCGCGAAGGCCGAGCTGATAACGAACGAGACAACTTTGTAGCGCGTCGTGTTGATGCCCATCGCTTCGGCTGCCAGCTCGTCCTCGCGTATGGAAACCAGCGCGCGTCCCATGTCTGAGCGCACGATGTTACGCACGACGATAATCGTTATCACGGCAAAGATGCCGACCCAGAAAAAGTCCGCGTAGCCGGGAACCGTCAAGCCCGTCGCGCCGCCCACCACATCAATATTCAGGATCACGATGCGGATAATCTCTGCGAACCCGAGCGTGACAATCGCCAGATAATCACCGCGCAGGCGCAAAGAAGGAATGCCGACAATCAATCCGGCCAGCGCCGCCACCAGCGCGCCGACCAACACGACCAGCAACAAAACCAGCGCGTGCGCGACCGTCTCGCCGACAAAACCGGACAAAGAGGCTTCGATGGCTTTCCCGTGATAGACGGTAATGTAAGCGGACGCATACGCGCCGACCGCCATGAATCCCGCGTGGCCGATTGAGAATTGTCCCGTGAAGCCGTTGATCAGGTTAAGCGAGACGGCCAGAGTGATATTGATGCCGATGAAGACCAGCAAGCGCGCCGTGTAATCATCCACGCCGGGGAGGCCGAAGCCGAACAAGCCTTCCCGGCTCAGCAGCGCATTCATGACCAGCAGCAGCCCGACGATAACAACGGCGGCGAGAAGTCCTTTTAAGAAAGAAGCCATACGATTTTAGATTTGCGATTTGCGATTTTAGATTTTAGATTTGCGCGTGAAATGAAAACACTGCTGGCAATTCCTCATTTCAAATCGCAAATCTAAAATCGCAAATCCAAAATTCTTAAACTTTCTCCTGTACGGTGGAGCCGAGCAGCCCGGCCGGGCGGAACAAGAGCACCAGAATCAGAATCGAGAAGGCGACGGCGTCGCGGTAAGTCGAAGGGATGCCGATGTTCTGGCCGTAACCCACCACGAAAGTCTCAGCCGCGCCGATGAGCAGGCCGCCCAAGACCGCGCCCGGAATGTTGCCGATGCCGCCCAAGACCGCCGCCACAAAAGCTTTGAGTCCCGTGATGATGCCCATCAGCGGGTCAATCTTCGGATTATACTGCGCCGTCAGGACGCCGCCCGCAGCCGCCAGCGCGCTCCCCAAAGCGAAGGTAAAGGCGATGATGAAATCCGTGTTGATGCCCATCAGCTTCGCCGAGTTGAGATTGAACGAGACGGCGCGCATCGCCGTCCCGACCTTTGTGCGATAGATAACCCATTGCAGCAAGACCATCAGCGCGATGGAGACGGCAAAGATCAAAATCTGCGTCTTGGAGATCGCCGCGTTGCCAAACAGCGTGTAGTTCTGATTCTGCATGAGCTGCGGAAACGAGCGCGGCGTCGGCGAGAAGATAACGACAAACAAATTCTCCAGAAAGAGCGACATCCCGATGGCCGTAATCAGCGTGGTCATCCGGGAATATTTCCTGACCGGGCGATATGCGAAACGCTCAATCGCCATTCCGATGAGCCCCGCAATCACCATCGAGCCGATAAGCGTCACGGCGAGGCCGAACATCCCCGGATTGGCAGCGAAACCGAGCTGCGCCGCAAGGATAAATCCGGCATAAGCTCCGACCATGTAGATGTCGCCGTGCGCGAAGTTGATGAGCCGCAAAATGCCATAGACCATCGTGTATCCGAGCGCGATCAGCGCGTAGATCGAACCGACGGTCAGGCCGTTAATCAGTTGCTGTACAAAAGTGTCCATGATGTTTGTCGAATCGGTTGACGTGCCTTCGGACTCACGTTATTTAGTCGGTGCGGGTGACGCGCCCGGCGCGCTGTTGGTGTTTTTTCCCGGCGAAGCCGCGCTGGCCGGAGACCCTGCGGGCGACGCGGCCATCGCGGGAGAAGCTGTGGCGGCGGCAGGTGACGCAGCCGCAGCAGCGGGCGAGGCTGCTGCCGCAGCGCCTTCCGGCTGAACCGTTTCCTTATAAATAAACTTGCGTCCCGCCGGATCAAGCTCCAACACGACTGCGGGTTTGACTGAGTCGCGGTCCTTGTTGATGGTGATGCTGCCGGTCACTCCCAGAAAGTTTGAGGTCTGTGCGATGGCGTCGCGCAGCTTAGTAGGATCGGTCGTCCCGGCGCGGCGAATGGCGTCGGCCAGAATGTACATCGCGTCATAAGCGAGAGCGGCCAGCGAATCCGGCGAAGTGCCGCTGAAGCGCGCCTTGTATGCGCTGACGAATTTTTGAATCGAAGGCGAAGGATCATCCACCGAATAATGGTTGGAGATGAAGGTGTTCTTCATGGCCTCGCCGCCGAGGTTCCAGATTTCAGGATTGTCCCATCCATCGCCGCCGAGAATCGGGACGGTAATTCCCAGCTCTCTGGCCTGCTTGGAGATGATGCCGACCTCGCCGTAATAGCCGGGAACGTAAATCACGCCCGGATTTTTGGCGCGAATGGCTGTGAGCTGTGCTTTGAAGTCACGATCCTGTTGTGCGTAAGACTGCTTATCAATCACCTGCCCGCCGAGCCGGTTAAACTCGCGCTCGAAAAATTCCGTCAAGCCTTTGCTGTAATCCGAATTGACATCGCCAAAGATGGCTGCGGTCTTGGCCTTCAGCGAGTTGGCGGCAAACTTCGCCATCACCGCACCCTGAAACGGGTCTATGAAGCAGACGCGAAAGATGTAATCGCCCGTCTGCGTCACTTTCGGATTGGTTGACGAAGGAGTGATCATCGGAATCTTGGCTTCCTGCGCCACCGGAGCCGCTGCCAGACTGTTGGTCGAAGCGACTTCGCCCAGCACGGCATGCACCTTATCCTGATTGATGAGTTTGGAGACGACCGTCTTGGCCTGCTCCGGCCTTCCCTGATCGTCTTCCGTGATGAGCTGTATCTGGCGACTGTTGATGCCGCCGTTAGCATTAATCTCATCTTTCGCCAGCTCGATGCCGTTTTTCGTTGACTGTCCGAATCCGGCTGTGGCGCCGGTCAAATCCACGTAGACGCCGACCTTGATCGGGCCAGTGTTATCAGATACGCCGCCCTCATTTTTACGGACGCAGGCCAGCGGGGTCAGTAACGAGATAATCAATCCAAAGGTCAGCAGAATGCGTTTCATAGTGTCCTCACATAAGATAGAAGTTTAGAAGGCGAACGGGGAACGGAAAAAGCGTCTTTGGCGTTCGACCAACAACGCTCTTGTGGACTTCATCAACACCGAGCGCCCTGACACGCTCACAATACAGTCTAGTCCGTGTCTTTCATGCCGTGCAGATGCGACTCAAAAGCGCGTTTACGATCAAAGCATAAACGCGCGTCATCCTTTGCACGCATCGTTACGGCGAGACCCGAACTTAAGCGCTGCCCGCTGGTAATGAAATCCTGACGAACCGGCATTATACCGATTTGAGGCCACGTGTCGAGAATAAATCTTCAACTCGCCGGGCTTTACCAACTTTACGGTACGAGTTTTGCCATATGTCTATCATGTGCTGTGAAAGATACAAAAAGCATACACAGGACAAAAGGCGCGACCGTTTTGGTTACGCGCCATAAAATTATCAAGTGGTTGGAATTAACTCAGGGAGGAATCAAAAACAATGGCAGACACTACAGGTGCAACAACCGGACGCTCACGAATGGTGACCGGACTGTTTAGAGACAGAGAGAGCGCAGAGCGCGCTTACAACTCGGTCAGCGGTCGCGGTTATGACAAAGACGACGTAAATCTTTTGATGTCGGATGACACGCGAAGCAAATATTTTAAAGACGATGACAATGCCCCGGACACAGAGCTTGGCAGCAAGGCTCTGGAAGGAGCCGGACTCGGCTCGGCCATCGGCGGCACGACCGGCGCTGTGCTTGGCGCGATTGCAGCCATCGGCACAACTATCGCGCTTCCGGGACTCGGACTGCTCGTGGCAGGCCCGATTGTGGCGGCGCTGGCCGGAGCAGGCGCAGGCAGCTTGACCGGCGGCCTTGTCGGCGCGCTGATCGGCGCAGGCATTCCTGAAGACCGTGCCAAGATCTACGACGAAGAAGTCAGAAAAGGCGGCATCGTGATGGGCGTCAATCCGCGCACGGATGAAGACGCGGAATACTTCGAGAACGAATGGAAGAGCCATAAGGGCGAGCATATCTATCGCTAATCGGTCGCTTAAAACTTGAGTTCTTGAGAGGGAAGCTGTGATGGCTTCCCTTTTTTTTGTTCGGCGGGAAAAAGTTTCGCGCGAAAAGCAAAGGGTGTAGGGTGTAGGAAAACAAGTTCTGCTTTTCTACACCCTACACCCTATCCCCTACACCCTTTTCTCTTCCCGCCTTTGCGTGAAATGTTTTATTTCCTCGCCAATACGCTTATGTCATACTTGTCCGAACATGACGGAAGAAAATCAGAACGGATTTGCGCCCGCGACAGGCGACATGAGTGCGGAAGACTTTCGCCGCTATGGTTATCAACTGATAGATTGGATCAGCGATTATCTCGCGCACATCGAAGAGCGTCCGGTGCTGGCGCAGGTCGCTCCCGGCGAGCTTGTCGCGCAGCTTCCCGATTCTGCGCCCGTGCGCGGCGAAGCGATGGAAGCGATTCTGGCAGACATTGATCGCCTGATTGTTCCCGCGCTCACGCACTGGAATCATCCTTCGTTCTTCGCGCTCTTCGCCACTTCGACTTCGGCTCCCGGCATTTTCGGGGAGATGCTGAGCGCGGCCTTTGATGTCAAAGCGATGCTCTGGCGCACTTCTCCCGCCTCGACAGAGCTGGAAGAAGTCGCGCTGGGCTGGCTGCGGCAGATGATGGGACTTGATGTAGGGATGGAAGGCATCATCTACGACACGGCTTCGGTGGGCAGCATGCACGCGATGGCCGCCGCGCGCGAGGGTCTCAATGTTCGCATACGCGAAGACGGCATGAGCGGGCGCAGCGATCTGCCGCTGCTCAGGGTTTACGCTTCCGAGCACGTTCATTCATCCATCGAAAAAGGTGTTCTCACATTAGGCTTAGGCCAACGCGCCTTGCGCTTGATTCCGACAGACGCGGACTTTCGGATGGATACAAGCGCGCTGGCTCGTGCCATCGAAGAAGATAAACGAGACGGCATGCTTCCCTTCTTCGTCGTTGCCACAGTGGGCACGACTTCGATGAGCAGCATAGACCCCGTGCGCGAGATTGTACGCATCTGCGAACCGTATGAGATGTGGCTACATGTGGACGCAGCGTATGCAGGCTCGGCGGCAATCGTGCCGGAGATGCGGCACATTTTGGACGGCTGCGAGCGCGCCGATTCGCTCGTCGTCAATCCGCATAAATGGCTCTTCACGCCGTTTGATCTCTCAGTGCTTTACTGTCGCCACATGGAGCTTCTGCGCCGCGCCTTCTCGCTCGTCCCAGAATACCTGCGAACGAGCGAAGCCGAAAATGTGCGCAACGGGATGGATTACGGCATCCAGCTCGGGCGTCGTTTTCGCGCGCTCAAGCTCTGGATGGTCTTGCGCTATTTCGGTCAGGAAGGACTCGCCGCGCGCATCCGCGAGCATTGCCGCCTCGCGCGTCTCTTCGCCACATGGGTCGAAGAATCGGATGATTGGGAGCTGCTCGCGCCAGTCCCCTTCAGCCTCGTCTGCTTTCGCGCCTGTCCAAGAATCGAAGGAGAAACGGAAGCGGAGAGCGCGGCGCGTCTCGATGCGCTCAACGAAAACATCATGAACGGCATCAACGCGGGCGGCAAAGCTTATCTGTCACACACGCGGCTCAATGACAAGCTCACCTTGCGCCTCGCCATCGGCAACATCCACACCGCCGAAACGCACCTCCGGCATATCTGGCAACTTCTCAACGAACAGAAATCATTGCTTACATGAAATCTCAACTGTGATAAAACCTCTCAAACGCAAAGGCGCGAGAATGAAGAACAGAAAGCGCAAAGAAGTTGAGGGGGTTGGTATGTTGAAGAGGTTGATTTATCTGGCGTGTTTGCTGGCGTTTATTGCAGTCTCTTCGCTTGCGCAGCAGACGAAGCGCGCGATGACGCCCGCAGATATTCTGAGGGTTGCCAACGTCGGTGACGCGCAGATTTCGCCGGATGGAAATTGGGTCGTCTATACGGTCTCGACGGTTGAGGCGGACGGGACGCGCTCGGCCATCTGGATTGCGCGGGTGGTTTCGGACACTTCGCAGACTGCGCTTGATGCCGCGCGCCCCGCTGCCCGCAGAAATGCGGCGACACAGCTTCTTTCCTCCGGCTGGAACGCGACGAATCCGCGCTGGTCGCCGGACAGCAAGCGCATAGCCTT
>JACMLC010000495.1 GCA_014379795.1 Pyrinomonadaceae bacterium | reverse complement strand
GGCTTTGTCTTTATGGGAGACGCTCAAACATCCGGGGGGGCAGGCACACGCCCTGACCAACCTCGGCAGAATGTCTACCTTGATGGGCGAGCGGCAGAAGGCTCTGGAATATCAGTCGAAAGCACTAGCATTTGTACAGCAGACGGGCGATTTATTCGGGAAGGCCAGAACGTTCAACAATCTGGGTTATTTGTATGAAGTCCTCGGCGAAAAGGAGTTGGCGCTCGACTACTATCTTCAGGTGTTGCAACTTTATCAAGACCCGCGCTTGAATTTCCCCGGCGGAAAAGGATTGACGATGCAATATATCGGCAGCCTCTACGAATCGCTGGGAGAAACCCGGAAAGCGCAGGAGATGTATGAAAGTTATCTGGCGATTGCGCAGTCGTTAAAGAGTGAGTTGATGGAAGCCGACGCGCGCAACTGGCTCGGCGCTCTGTTCTTTGCGGTAGGAAAAACGCAGGAGGCTCTGGACCAATACCGGCTCGCCCTGACCCCTTATCAAACGGCGGAGAATCGGCGCGGGCAAGCCTATGTGCTCAACAACATCGGTTATCTCTTCGATGTCGCGGGCAAAGAGCAGGAAGCTCTGGAATATTACAAACAGGCTTTGCCGTTCTTGCGTGTCGCGCAGGATCGTGAAGCGGAGGCGCAAACGCTTTTTCATATCGCGCGTGCCGAACGAGATAGCGGCAACTTCCGAATCGCTCGCACGCAGATAGAATCTGCACTCAGCTTGGTTGAAAGTTTACGCGCCAAGGTCGGGACGCCGAACTTGCGCGCCTCTTATTTAGCTTCCGTCCACCAGCTTTACGAACTTTATATAGATGTGCTCATGCGCTTGCACAAAGAGCATCCGGCGGACGGGTTTGCCGCCGCCGCTTTGCGCGTCAATGAACGCGGCCGCGCTCGCTCTTTGCTGGAAATGCTCGACAAAGCCGACGTTGACATTAATTTGAATGATGACCCGGCTCTCACAGAAAGCATGCGCACATTGCGCAGCATGCTGGCAGCCAAAGCCAGCCGTCAGATGCAACTGCTCAGCAGCCCAAAGGGCGCAGAGCAAGCCGCCAGCTTAGAGAAAGAGATTCGCGCGCTGACCATCAAATATGACGAGTTAGAAGCCAAGATCAAAGCGCAAGACCCACATTATGCATTTCTGACAGAGCCGCGAACGCTCAGCCTCGAAGAAATCCAGCAACAGGTGTTGGATAAAGACACCATCTTACTTGAGTATTCGTTAGGAGATGAGCGCAGCTATGTGTGGGCTATCACGCCTACCACCCTCACCAGTCACGAACTGCCCGGACGCCAAAAGTTAGAAAAAGCCGCGCGCCAGCTGTATGAGCTTGTGATTGCCCGTCAAACTTTGCGCAAACAGCCGGGGCCTCTTCAGCGAGAGCTGATCGCAAAGTCGGACGAGGATTACAGGCAGCAGGCTCTGGAGTTGAGTAACTTGTTGCTAGGGCCGGTCAGCCAAGAATTGGGAACGCACAGGTTACTCATCGTAGCTGATGGAGCTTTGCAATTCGTTCCCTTCGGGGCATTGCCGCCGCCGGGCAAAACCCCGCGTCAGACTAATGCCGACCCGGCATCTGCTGCCCACGATTCCAGCGATCCGGCTCCGCTGCTCACGGAGCATGAAGTGGTATCCATTCCTTCGGCTTCCGCGTTGGCCGTGATGCGGCGCGAAAAGAGACCTCGGGTGACGAGCGGAAAAACCGTCGCCGTGCTGGCCGATCCGGTTTTTGAAAAAGACGACCCGCGACTCGTCGCTGCCGCCAAGCGCGGGCGACGACCGGCGACGACCGCGGCGCGTGCGCGGCCCCTCGCAGATTCCCATTTAACAAGGTCTTTAAGAGAGTTCGCCGAGCCGGAGGGCGAACCGGGGCTGGCGCGCCTGCTGGCAACCAGACAAGAGGCGGATGCCATTCTGGCTATGGCTCCTGCCGGAACGGCTCTGAAGGCCACCGATTTCAAAGCCAGCCGGGCAATGGCTGTCAGCCCGGAGTTGAAGCAATATCGAATCCTGCACTTTGCCACGCATGGCTTGCTCAACAGCAAGCACCCTGAGCTATCGGGCATCGTCTTATCATTGCTGGATGAGCAGGGCAATGCGGAGGACGGCTTTCTGCGCTTGCAAGATATTTATAACCTGCGACTGCCGGTTGATTTAGTGGTCTTGAGCGCGTGTAACACGGGACTCGGCAAGGAGGTCAAAGGCGAGGGCTTGATTGGCTTGACGCGCGGCTTCATGTACGCAGGCTCAATGCGTGTGGCGTCCAGCCTGTGGCAGGTGGACGACGAAGCGACCGCCGAATTGATGAGCCGTTTCTATCACTGGATGCTCCGGGAGCATCTGCCGCCCGCCGCCGCGCTCAGAGCCGCACAGTTGGATGTCCGGCAACAGAAGCGCTGGCGTGCGCCTTACTACTGGGCTGGCTTTGTGCTTCAGGGCGATTGGAAATAAGATTTTCGTAGCGCTCCGCTGCTCACACTTCAAAGATACATGGGCAAACATCAAAGCATCGTCAGAGTAAAAAAGCACAGGATATGCCAGTGACCGGAAAACAGGAATGGATTTTAACTCAAGAGGCATTTGACCTCCTGCTCGACTGGCTCAGCCCGGACAGGGAACAGGCCGGAAGAATCTACGAGCAAGTGCGTTGCAAACTGATTAGAATCTTTGCGGGTCGTGGCTGCTTCGCGGCTGAGGACATGGCCGACGAGACAATTAATCGAGTGGCTAAAAAAGTC
This sequence comes from Pyrinomonadaceae bacterium, assembly GCA_014379795.1. Taxonomy (GTDB): domain Bacteria; phylum Acidobacteriota; class Blastocatellia; order Pyrinomonadales; family Pyrinomonadaceae; genus JACMLC01. The sequence goes on along the minus strand of JACMLC010000495.1, from coordinate 2,801 downwards.
CACGAGATTTCGGACACCTATGTCGGTGATCCGTCATACTATTTTTACGGCGTCGCCCAATACATCCTTCTTGAGCATTCGCGAAAAAAGCCGGTCGTCCTGCCGCCGCCGCCGCCGGTTCAAGACTCTGCGGACGACCTTGAGCAGGAGTATGAGTGCCTTGAGAAATGCATGCAGCATTTGCCCGAGAGGAGCCGCGAGCTGGTCATTGAGTATTATCTGAAAGCAAAAAGTAATAAGAGCGAGCATCGCCGCGAATTGGCGCAGCGTCTGGGCATCGCATTGAATGCCTTGAGGATACGGGCTTTCAGAATCAGAGCCACCCTTCAAGACTGCGTGCGCGCCTGTCTCCGGCAGAATGCCCCCGCATGAAACGATTTACGAAATTTCGTAATACATATTAGGAAGTTGTAAAAAAGGGGTGAACCGGATGAAAGATCAAGTTGAAGGAGACATCGCCATCCGGCAATATTTGCTCGGCGGTCTGACCGCAGAAAATCTTCGACAGTTTGAAGAGCGGCTGATGACCGACGACGATTATTTTCAACAACTGCTCGCAGCCGAAAGCGAGTTGATTGACGACTATGTGAGCGACGCGCTCACGGCGCAGCAGAGCAAGAGCTTTGAGACACATTTCTTATGCACGCCCGAACGCCATGAACAACTCAGATTTGCCAGAGCTTTCAGTCAATACGGCTCTTCGGCGCCGGAAGCGGCGGGCACGCTTTCCGCTCCCCCTGTGACGCACACGACTGCTTCCACCGCTCCGGTTGACAAAGCTGCTTCATGGAAAGATTACATTCCGGCTTTCCTGCGCGTGCAGCATCCTGCGACCGGATTGGCACTGGCCTGCTCGTTGCTCATCATCATCTTCGGTGGCGGGTGGATGTTGGCAAAGATTCGGCGGCTGGAAAAGCAGGTCGCACAGTTTCAGACGGATCACACGATTCCTCTGCCGACGGACAGTGACGCGCAGCGCCCACTCGAAGAAGCACGCGCACAGGCCATGCAGTTGCGCGAGGAATTACAGCGCGAGCGGAAGGCGCACGAGAAGTCGGAGCAAGAGCTAGCGCGGCAGCGTGAGCAGAACCGGAGCGGTTCTGAAACGGCGATTCAGGCGCAGCGTCCGGCCTCGGGCGTCCCCAAGCCGGAACGCGCCGCAGCCTTCGCCATCGCTCTCTCTACCGGCCTGACCAGAGACGCGGGTGGCCTGCAAAAAGTCTCGATTCCCCCTCACGTCACAAATGTTCAATTCACGCTGGAACTCGAAACGGATGAGTATCCGAATTATCGAGCGACGCTGCAAACACCGGAACGCCGGGAAATTGTCACACGTGAGAAGCTCAAAGCGAGAAGCCGAAACGGGTCGAAGATCATCACTTTTACAATCCCCGCCCGCCACCTCTCCGGCGGAGATTATCTGGTCATCCTCGCCGGAATAACGACCAACGGGGAAGCCAAAAATCTAGGCACTTACACTTTCCGCGTCCTTGATAATTAGACACACCCTTCCTCGCGCGCGCTCATTTTCAACCACTTAAACAAGCAGCATGGCCTGTGCGTCGTTCCCGTCTCTTCCGCCATTTGCCGGGTGACGAAAATTTTCTGTCTCTCCATCTGAAATGTTTGTCGGGCGAGCAACATATAAGGGTGTGAGCCAAATAAACGTGAGGGGAAATGCGTGCGCTTCGGCAATCTGTGGTGGCTGCGATGGCGTGCGACATTCTTCTCGATGACAGCTTCGGCTTTGATTCGCACTGATGAATAACAACAGGTTCAATCTTCTCACCCCACGTCACAGCAACAGCGTCATGGCGGCGCTGTTGCTGCTGGTGCTGTTATGCCTGCCTGTTCCAGCCGCAAACGAAGAAACGAAAGTCCCCAAAGCTCCTTTCGCGTTCAGTCAGACTGAAACGCTCTCGCTCGAATGGAAGCCGAAGGGCGAACAGAGAATTGAAATTATCTCCGGAGACGGCAAAGAGCATGCGCTGAAAGTTCGTCTGGACGATTTCGGGCTGAAAGACGCGGCGGGCAACGCGCTCCCCACAAATGAAGTCATCAAGCTTGTCCCGACCGAGGGAAAAGTCTCTGCGGCGGCCAGTCTGAGCATCATCATCCAAGTCTCGCAACATATGAAAGTGAAGGAGGGCATTTATACCGGCAACATCCTCGCAGAGGGCAACGACGAAAGCTCAAAAGGAAGCGTGGCGCGTCTTAAAGCTCAACTCGTCGTCGCGGACGCCCGGCCTTTAGTTGGAGAACTGACAATCTTCACTTATCGCTACATCCCTTTATGTGATGGGTGGTGGTGGTGCTGGGACTGTAACGTGCCGCTTCGCGAAGTGATCGAGGCCAAGCGAACTTTGCTGAGAACGGACACCTCACTAGGGGGCTTGAGACGAGAGCTAGGCGGCAGCGCCAGCGTCTGGTGGTCAGGCCACATCTCTGCGCCGCAGGGGGAAGCGCCCAAGTTGGAGTTGAATATCAAAGACTTGAAGAGCGCAGGAAAATACGATGGCTCGATTCAGGTGAATCCTTTAGACAACAGTGATGGCGGGAAGGTCAAGTTAACAGTAAACGCTTCCGACCTTATTGTGTGGCCTGTCATAGTCTTAGGCTTGAGCATCCTTCTGACACATATCACCAGACACTATATCGGCGTCAATCGCACCATTTGGACCTTGCGAGAGCAGGAAGCTGCGATCAGCGTAGAGTTTAAAAAAAGCGAACGCCGGTTCAGTGAAGCCGCGCAGGGGCAGACCTATGCTTCTTACTCCATTGCCGCTTCGCTGGCGCAGAAG
>JACMLC010000051.1 GCA_014379795.1 Pyrinomonadaceae bacterium | reverse complement strand
TGGAAATTCTCGCGCGTGAGAATTATTTGAGATGACATTAAAGATGGCTAAAAAAACTCAGCCACAGAGGCACAGAGACACGGAGGCGCAGAGCAGGCATGTTATTTAGCATTTGCCTCATTTGCTTTTCTTCCTCCGTGTCTCTGTGCCTCTGTGGCTGAGTTTTTTTAGCCATCTTTAATGTCATCTCAAATAATTCTCACGCGCGAGAATTTCCAATTTCTTTTCTGAGCATCGTACCCGGAAAATACTTGGCGAGAATCTGGCGATAGCCCGTGCCGCCTGCGGCCATCACATGCGCGCCTTCCTGACAGAGTCCAAGCCCGTGCCCGAAGCCGCTGCCGCGAAAGACGAAATTCTCTCCCTCGCGCGTGACTTCAAAGCGCGAGCTTTTCAAAAGATTCCAGCCGAGCGCACGCCCGACGATAATCTTAAAATCCCAACCGCGAAGCGTGCGCCGCCGCTCGCCCGCGACCTCCATCAGCTCTGCGCGTCCGGTCTGGTCTTTCTTCAAAATCCTGACTTCGTCAACTCTCGCTCCGACATCGCTACGTTGATCGCCATGAAGCGCCTGCGCCAGCTTCTCAGCCGGTATCGTATCCGTCCAATGGCTGTGCGGCATCTCCTTGCAGTATTCATCACGCATTCCCCTGAGATAACTTTTCGGAGCCGCGCCCCAAAGCTTTTGTACGTCCGCAGTCATCCCGCCGCACGACGCGCTGAAGTAAGATTCAACGACCTCGCCCCCCGCATCGCGCAAGATTTCGCCCTGCGTTTCGGCAACGGCGCGAGAGATTTGTTCGCGCACCTCTTCGCGATTGACAGGGATGTATCGCTGGCAATGTGTCGTCGTGCAAAAGTCGTAATTGTCGCGCGCGTGACGATGAAGATTTTTAAGCGCGTAAGTGCGGCTCGCAACCGAGAGAGCTTTCAGAGATTCAAGCTCGTCTTCAATACTGCCTTCGGCAGCGACGACGCCGAGCACGTAATCTTCAAATGCCATTGTCTTAGTCACGTTCTCGCGGACGAGATGAACGCGGACGCGTGTTTGGGCATTTGTGAGACGAGCGTGCGCAGCGACCTGCTCAATATCACCACGCACGCGCGCCTCTTTATCGCCACGGCTCCCCATCCGGGCGAACTCTTCAAACACCACGCGCGACGCTTCGGCGCATTCGTCCCCATGCGAGCGTTTGAGAAAGACCAGCACGACCAGCTTCATCTGAGCGGCAGAAGAAGTCGCTTTAGCAGCACTCTCATCAGCAGCGATGCCGACGAACCAGCCTTGCGTGCGTCCGCCATCATCGCTCGCGGTCGAAGTCCCCGTCTTCCCGAAAATCTTGAGCGGCAAGCCTGCCAGCCCCGCTTCTGAGGCCGTGCCGTACTCGACCGCGCCGCGCATTCCTTCTAATAAAATTTCTCTGTGAGGCGCAGCAATATCTACGCGCGCACGCTCGCGCGGAGCGAAGCCTGTCGCCGTAACTTCCTGTGCAGCAAAGAGATGCCCGCCATTGACGAGCGCGGCGTAAGCCGTAGCAAGCTGCATCGGCGTGACGAGCAATCCGTCGCCTTCGCCGAGCGCGTTGCTATCAACGCGCCCGCCGGACGGCAACTCGCCCGTCACTTCGTTTGGAGCAAAACCCGTCGGGCTTCCGAATCCGAATGAAAGAAGCGTGCGCTTGAAAGTCTCTGCGCTCAAGCGTTCGCCCAGCTCTCCGAAATAGTAGTTGCAGGAATATGCAAGAGCCTGTTCGGGATTAAACGGCGGTTGTTCTTTCGGATGCGAGCAGCTAATCTCGAAATCCCCGCGACGGTAATGCTCGCGGCAGAGCAGGCGCGAATCCTTGTTAATCAATCCGGCTTTGAGGGCTGCGAGCGCGGCGAAAGGCTTGATGGTAGAGCCGGGCGCGTATGCCTTTTGCGCGGCCATGCGCGGATTGACGACGGCGCGCACGCGCCCCGTCTGTGCGTCAAGGACGATGATCGTGCCCTCTCGCTCGCCGAGAGCGAGAGACGCCGCGCGCCTCAGTCCCGCATCCATCTCATCCGTGCCGAATGCAGCCGCCCCGCCGCGCGTGTACAGGCTTGACGGCAGGAAAAAGAGAAGCAGCAAGCCAACGGCGCATACAGCAACCATCGGATGCGGAATCAATCGCGCAGGATAAAATTTGAGAATGAAGCTATTCATCCCTTCTTACGCTTCCTCCGAACGCATCCCTTTCTGAAGCGCGCCGACCGTCACAGCCCAGCCGAGCAGCATCAAGCACAAAGCAAGGCCGACCCGCGCAATGAGCAGCGACAACTCCAGCCACTCGCGCCCGACCGGTGTGCGCGTGTTGAGCAACACATAAGGCAACAGCCCGAACAGCACAAAACCAAAGGCGTAAGTCACGACCGAGCGAGGAGCGAAAGCGCGTCTCAGGATTGTCCCAATGCCGCGCATCACCGCGCGCACATCTTCGCGCATCAGCGCGATCCACAGGTGAACAAACCCGAGCGGCATCACAAAGCCGAACAGCAGCAGCCGCACGGTCGAGAAAATAACTCGCGGCCACTGCGCACCCGCAGCATCACCGGTCTGTGCCATGCTCGCTTCCATCTTTCCCATCAAGAGATAGACGGCGAGCGCGATGAGCATGACAGGGATGCTAAACAGCATCAGCTTCCAGAAACCTTTGAGCGAGCGTTTGAGAAGCGCGACCGCGCTCGTCGTCTCCGCATAACCGACGCACATCGCCTGCAACAGGAAAAAGAGCGCGGGCGCAGCGACGAGCAGGGCGAAGCTCAACAGCACCTGCCTGATGGTCGCCTCACGCGTCGTCACAAACAATCCGATGCTAGCCAGCAGCGCGATGTATGTCGCAAAGAACAACAGCATCGCCTGCCAGTTACGCACCAGAGCGCGCAGGTTTTCGGAAATATCTCTCAACGCATCCTTCATCATAAAACCTCAGTTTTCAGGTTTTAGTTTTCAGTTTTCAGTAAAAGCAATTTGTCTTTGCTCAAAACTGAAAACTGAAAACCGCTTACTCCTTATCCTTGATGGTCATGCGCGCGCTGGGTGCGTTGGCGTTGACCTGCGGGCGATACATCAGCTCTGCGCGAGCGGGGGCGACGCGAAAATCGCCGGGTATCTGGACGCGCATCGCATACTGGAACGTCGCTTCGCCGTCAAAGAAGTTGACGAAGAAGACCGTTCGTTCATCGCGGAACTCGCGCGAGCTGTACCAGTCGCTCCACTTGCCGTCCGTGTAGTCAAGCTCGAAGCCGCCGACGCGCGAGGTCTGTTCAAAGCCCGCTGGAATCGGGTCTTCGATCATCAAGTGCTGAGCGGGCGCGCCCTTGACCGTCAGGCGCGAGACGATCAAATCGCCCGAGCGCACTTCGCCCGTCAGAGGCTCAAGCTTCCATTCGGGCTTGCCGCTGCTCTCGTCAATTCTGAGCCGCAGATACTCGCGCATCAGTTGTAATTCCGAAGTCCCCTGCGCAGGGGTCACTTCATCATTCGTGTGATATTCAAGCGCGGCGTTAAAGTAGAGCATCCCGCGCCCGCGCTTGACGACGCGCACGCGATTGATGGGCGAGAGTTCGCGCCCGCTCCGCTTGATGACAAAGGTTTGCGCACGCGTTGCGTCCACTGCCTTCATGCGGTGATTGATAATCTGCTCGCCGTTGAGGT
>JACMLC010000494.1 GCA_014379795.1 Pyrinomonadaceae bacterium | reverse complement strand
TCGCCGCTCATGATGTCGCTGCCCTGCTCTGCGGTCGCGCCGCCCGTGAATGTGAGATGAAGCGTCTGCTGGTCAAAGGATGCCTGCGCCGCTCGCATCGTCACGGGGCGGGCGCGCGGGTTGGGCTTGGCTTCGCTTCCCTTTTCAACATCGGGAGCGATGGTAATCTCGACATTGCTGCGCAAATCAAGGCGTTTATTTTTCGCGTCAATGTGCGCTCCCGTCGCGTGTCCCGACACGTTCTCGCGCGAGAAAGTCACGAGCGACTTGGAGTCTGCCTGCTCGCTCTTCTGGTCATAGACAATCGTGTCCGTCTTCGCGATCAACGCGTCGCGGGTTTCGATATTGACGTTGCCGGTAAAGGTGATGGTCGCTTGATTGGGATCGGTCTGATCCGGAACATAGATGGCGCGCTGCGCAGTTATCCTGTCCGGCTTGTCGCCCGTCTGCGGGTAAACTTCCAGCAGGACATCTTCCATCTCGTGATGATTGTCCGAGAAAGTAACATCCAAAGCCGCACGCACGAGGAGCCGCAAGCGGTCGCCTTCCGTGATGCGCCGCTCGTAACCAGTGACCCTGCCAATCTCCTGCGTTGACAATTCCGGCTGGCCGCCGAACATGCGAAACGGCTTGTTGTTTCGCAGGCGATAATAAGAGATACCGACGACGATTAAACCCGCTACGAGCAGCAACAAGGCCATGACGCGCACGACCATAGGGATGCGCGCGCGCAAGCCAATCGCAAATGTTTTTTTCCTTCTAATCTCTTGCATCTGTTCTATAGTGATAAGTGATGAGTGATAAGTTATAAGAAAGAGCTTTTAGTGTTTATCTCATCACTTATCACTTATCACTTATCACTGTTTTTACGTCTTTCACGACCAGTTGCAAGCGCGTCACGCCCTGCCATGTGTTGGTCTCGACAGTGTAAGCCATTTCGATGCGCGAGCCTGTGGTAAGCGTTCGCCCGTCAAGCTCTTCAACGCCGTCCCACCAGACGGCTTCGACGGGGCGTCTATCCGCGCCCGCGACTTTTAATTTCAAATGCCGCTCTTTCAACACGCGCGGTTCGCTCAGTAGTTGCAGATTGCGCGTCATGAAAACGGGGCGCGGGTTGCCTGCGCCGAACGGCTCCAGCTGTTTTAGCTCTTCAGCCAATTCCATCTTGAGGCTTTGAGCCGGAAGCTCTGCATCAATCTGTAACGCGGGCACGAGGTCTTCGTCACTCAAAGCTGCGGCGGCATGCGCGTTGAGCCTTGTTCTTAATTCCGAGACGCGCTCGCGCTTGATGGTCAGACCGGCTGCGTGCGAGTGCCCGCCGAATTTTTCAAAGAGGTCTGCGCATTCCGTCAGGCCGTTGAGCAAGTGATAAGCTTCGATGCTGCGCGCCGAGCCGTGCCCCAACTCGCCTTCGAGCGAGATCACAACGCACGGGCGATTCAATTTTTCCGCAATCTTCGAGGCAGCGATGCCAATCACTCCCCTGTGCCAATTATCACCGGCAATCACAGCGACATGCGTGGGCGCTGTCGCAGCGTTCGTATCCCACTCTTCAAGCGCAAGCTTGGTAATCTCGCGTTGCACTTCCTGCCGCTCGCGGTTGCGCGTGTCGAGTTGCGTTGCGAGCCGCTTGGCTTCTACAGCTTCGGTTGCTTCAAACAATTCGACAACGGCACGCGCGGCATCCATCCGGCCAGCCGCGTTGATGCGCGGCCCCAAACGAAAGCCCAGATCGAAAGCGGTCATCCCGCGCCCGTCACCGCAGCCAGCGACTTCCATCAGAGCGCGCAAGCCCGGATTCGTCGCGCGTGAGAGGTCTGCGAGACCGAGCGCGACGATGGCTCGATTCTCGCCCGTCAACTGCGCCACATCCGCAACCGTCCCAATCGCGACCATCTTTAAAAAGCCTTTGATAAGCCGCTCCTTGCCCCGCTCTCTCAAAAGCGCATGAGCGAGCTTGAAAGCGACGCCGACTCCAGCCAGATTCTTGTCAGGATACGCGCAGCCATGCTGGTTCGGATTCAGCACGGCAAAAGCGGGAGGCGCGCCCTCGCCTTCGTCAGGCAAGTGATGATCGGTCACGATGACATCAAGATTATTATCGCGCGCCCAGTCGAGCGGCTCGTGCGCGCGGATGCCGCAGTCAACGCTGATGACGAGCTTGTAGCCATCCGCAACAGCCTTTTCCAGCGCGGCCTGCTGGATGCCATAGCCTTCCGTGAAGCGATGCGGGACATGAAAGCCCGTCTCGGCTCCCAACAGTTGCAGCGCACGCCGCATGACAACCGTCCCGGTCGTCCCGTCTACATCATAATCGCCGTAAACCAGAATCTTTTCGCCAAGCTCAATCGCACGCAGCACACGCTCGACGGCCTTTTCCATATCCAACATCAAACTTGGATCATGCAATTGATCCAGAGAAGGATGAAGAAAGCTGCGCGCCGCCGCTTCGTCACCGAAGCCGCGCGCCACGAGCAGTTCCGCGATGACCTGCGAAACGCCCAGAGAGCGTGCCAGCGCACCCGCACGCCGCACATCACCCTCTCGCACAATCCAACGTTTACTCATAAATTGAAGTCAGGAGTCAGGAGTCTAGAGTCAAAAAGTTTTAGACGTTTTACTCAAGAATACTGACTCCTGACTTCAATTTATGATTAAACGGTGGTTTTTGCGGGAGGGTGTTGTGCGGGGTGCGGGTGCGCTGGCAAGCTCGCTGGGCGTTTG
>JACMLC010000493.1 GCA_014379795.1 Pyrinomonadaceae bacterium | reverse complement strand
GTCATAGGCACTTTTCAGATAACTGCCAACTGCCAACTGCCAACTGCTAACTGCTAACTGCTAACTGCCAACTGTTCTCTGTCTTGCTGCTTCGTAAAGAATGATGGCGGCGGCGACGGCGACGTTTAGGCTTTCGACGGGCTGACGCATGGGAATTTTAAGAGCCTCATTTGCCAGAGCGATTTCGTCAGGTGCAAGACCGTTCGCTTCTGCGCCGACGATCAAGGCGCGTGGTTTGCTCCAATCCACTTCCGTGTGCGCTTGAGTGGCGCGAATATCTGCGCAAGCCGTGCGAATGCCGCGCTCCGCGCACCACCTCAGAGCTTCTGCGAAATGCGCGCCCGTCCAGACTGGGAGACGAAAGCTCGAACCCATCGCGCCGCGCAAAGCTTTGGGAGAGAAAAGGTCTGTCGTGCCGTTTGTAGCAATGATGCCGGTCGCGCCTGCCGCTTCGGCTGTGCGCAGGACTGCGCCTGCGTTCGCGGGATTATTAAGGCGATGAATGATGACGAGCAACGGAACATCCTCAGCCGCAGGTTCGAGCACGCTCGCATCCGTCTGCGGCCTGTGCGCCAGCATCAAGATGCCCTGCGGAGTTTTGGTGTCGGAAAGCGAAGCGAAAACTTTCTCGCTGATAACAGAAATGCTCGTATCCATTCTTTTTATTTCTATCAGGAGCCGCGAGCCGCGCTCATCGCGTGCCATGTCCGGTGAATGAAAAACTTCATCTACCGGAAGCCCGGCGCGCACTGCTTCCTCGCACAAACGCACGCCCTCGACAAAAATTTTGTCTGAAACTTTTCCATCCCGGACGGCTCGCGCATGTCGCACGCGAGCGTTATCACGGCTGGTAATCACTGTTTCGTTCATACTTTTTTTTGTCTAAAGCGCCTGACAAAACTATAACTTAACCACAGAGACACAGAGACACGGAGATAACAGAAGGGATTTTATTTAGTATTTGCTTCATCTGCTTTTCTGGCTCTGTGGCTCTGTGGCTCTGTGGCTGATGTTTGTTAGGCATTCTTAATCTCATAAATCAATCTCAATCCAGACAGGCCAGTGATCGGAGACGCTCAGACCGCGCGCTACGCCGTAACTTGTAATGCGCACGCCGCGCACAAAAACCCAGTCCGTGTGCAGGCGTATCAGACCAGCGCGCCACGTTGCCGTCCCGTCTGCAAAAGGCGTCGTGTAACCGTGCGATTCAAGCAGGCTGCGCATACACTTGCGCGCCTCTCTGGTCAGAGTGTTAAAGTCGCCGAGCAGGATGACAGGCGCGTTCGCGTTCTCAGCGGCGCGCTCAAGGATTGCTTCCTGCTGCTTGAGCCGCTCGGCGATGCTGCCGTGCGGGTCTATGTGCGTATTGTAGAGAAAAAGCTTTTTCTCACCGATTTGAATCACAGTTTCAAGCGCGAGGCGAGGCCGCCATGCACAATCAGTCCCCGGCAATTGCATGCGAGTGATGCTATTGAGCGGCAGGCGGCTCAGCATGGCAAGCCCCGTGTCGCCCGCGTCATCCGGCGCGATGCGTTCTTCAAAATCCAGATACCATTGCTTTGATTCCATCTCGACTCCGCGCGGAGCGTTGAACGAAGCGTGCGCGTAGTCCATCTGCATCTCGCGCGCCAGCTCGCGCGTGATGTGTACGCCGCCCGCGCGCACGGTTTGCTTATCTGCTTCCTGCAAAGCCAGTACATCAACACGCGGCATCCGTATTCCATCCGAGAGCGCGCGTGCGGCTCTGCTGATATGACTTGCGACAAGACGCTTCCTGCGGCTTGGTAGCGAAAGACCTGCGCGGCGAAAAAGGCTGCCGGTGATAAGAAATGAGCCGACCGCGTAGCGTATATTGTAAGTAGCGATGACCAGCTTTGTCTGTTCTGCAATTGTGTTGATGGCGGGAGCAAAGCTGCCGCGCTCAATCTCTTCGCTTACCGACTTTTCGGTCTTGATAGAATCCTCTTCGAGTGTTGCCATCGCGGGTGGTATCTTTCCTCAAAATCATCCATATTGCAAAATGCTTTTGTGGAAAAATTATTTAAGCGGGTGAGAGAAGTGAAGCGTAGAATAATCGCAGCGGTAGATGATATGTTCTTTGCCGCCAAAATACGTGAGACGGCAAAGGCACTCGGAGTTGACGTGCAGTTCGCGCGCACGGTGGATGCAGCCGTTGAGAAATCGCGCGCAGAGCCAACCGTGCTCATCATCGCGGATTTGCAGGCGCAGGCTTGCGACCCCTTTGCGCTCGCCGCAAAATTGAAGTCGGACGAAGACCTCAAACAGATTCCGTTGCTGGGATTTTTCTCACACGTCCAGACCGAATTGCAACAGCGCGCACACGAGGCCGGTTATGATCGGATCGTGCCGCGCTCTTACTTCAGCAAAAATCTGCCGGAGATTCTGGAAAATGATTGATGTCAGAACCGCCTGCGGTAGCGGGCGGGTACTCAAGGTTGAGTACCCGCCCGCTACCGCAGGCGGTTCTGACTTAATGCCTTGTGATGGCGGCTTTACTCAATCACAAATGGCTATAAAAGTGAAAAGGTAAAAGGCAAAAGCTAGTGAATAGTAAATAGTAGATGGTAAATAGAAGAACGCTTGCTTTTCTCTATTTACTATTCACTATTTACTATTGACCCGCCCGCGCCTTTTACCTTTTGCCTTTTACCTTTCTCCGGCTAAGCTCCCTGAGCCGTCGCCGTGCTTTCGTCTCTCGCCAGCAGGCTGCGGAGCATCCATGCCGTCTTTTCATGCACCTGTAAACGCTCTGTCAACAAGTCGGCTGTCGGCGCATCTGTCGCGTTCTCTGCCGTCACGATGGCCGCACGCGCCGTGCGCGCGGTTGTCTCGTGG
>JACMLC010000492.1 GCA_014379795.1 Pyrinomonadaceae bacterium | reverse complement strand
TGGGATGCGGCAGCGTGTGATGATCGCGATGGCTTTGGCGTGCAACCCGAAATTGTTAATCGCGGACGAGCCGACGACCGCGCTTGATGTGACGATACAGGCGCAGATACTTGAGCTGCTGGATGAGCTGCGGCGCACGCGTGAGCTGGCCGTGCTGTTGATTACGCACGATCTGGGAGTGGTCGCGGAGGTTGCGGATCGTGTGGCGGTGATGTACACGGGACGCATCGTCGAAGAATCTCCGGTCGAAGAATTGTTCGCGCGTCCCAAACATCCGTACACGGAAGGCTTGCTGCGCTCTGTGCCCAAGCTGACGGCGGCAGAGGTTGCGAAAGCGACGCGGCTGGAAACCATCGAAGGCACCGTGCCCAGCCCGACTGCTTTGCCCGACGGCTGCCACTTCGCGCCGCGCTGCTCGCATCGCATGCCGCGCTGCACGGAGGGAGACATTCCGCTTTACGAGCTTGAAGGAGGCGTCAGCGTGCGCTGTGTGCTTTACGATCTTGCCGCAGCAGTTGCTGCTGATCATCAGACCGCCACAGAGACACAGAGACACGGAGACATATAAGGCTTATGATTGAATCTCTTGTGTGCTCTGTGTCTCTGTGTCTCTGTGGCAACATTTTATGAGTCAAGAGCCTGCACAAATAAACGCGAGCGTGCCGGAGAGGGAAGCGGCGGCGGCGCGGTTGCATGATGCGATGGAAGCTCAGAGCGGAGAGCCGCAAGAGCTTGTGCGCGTGCGCGCTCTGGTCAAACATTTTCCGGTCGCGGGCAGCGATGATGTAGTGCGAGCGGTTGACGGCGTGACTTTTGAAATCCTGCGCGGCGAGACGTTGGGGCTGGTGGGCGAATCGGGCTGCGGAAAGTCTACGGTAGGTCGCTGCCTGTTGCGCCTGATTGAGCCGACGGCGGGCGAGGTCTTGTTTGACGGGAGCGATGTGCTGGCGTTGGGGCGCAAAGGTTTGCGCGAGCTGCGGCGCGAGATGCAGATTATTTTCCAAGACCCGTATGCCTCGCTCAATCCGCGCCTGACCGTGCTGGCAATCGTTGGCGAGCCGCTCAAGATTCACAAGCTCGGCGATAAAAGCGAACGGCGCGAGCGCGTCGCAGAGCTTTTAAGAAAAGTCGGGCTTGACCCCGATTACATGAATCGTTACCCGCACGAATTTTCCGGCGGGCAAAGGCAGCGTATCGGCATCGCGCGTGCGCTGGCTTTAAACCCGAAATTGATTGTGGCGGATGAGCCTGTTTCGGCTCTGGATGTTTCGGTGCAGGCGCAGGTCGTCAATCTCTTGCAGGACTTGCAAGCGGAGTTCGGCCTGACTTATCTCTTTATCTCGCACGGCCTCGCGGTGGTCGAGCATATCTCGACGCGCGTCGCTGTCATGTATCTTGGAAGAATCGTCGAAGTTGCGAGCGCGGTTGAGCTTTACGCGCACCCGCTCCATCCATACACGCAGGCTTTGCTATCTGCGATTCCGATTCCAGACCCGAAGCGCAAGCGCGAGCGTATCATCCTCTCAGGAGATGTGCCGACGCCCATCAACCCGCCGTCCGGTTGTCGCTTTCGCACGCGCTGCCCGGCTGCGATTGCAGAATGCGCGCAGATTGATCCGGAGCTGCGCGAGGTCTCGCACGGCCACACGGTCGCCTGCATACGCGTGCCCGGATGGGCTGATGCGCCGCCCGCTGCCTGAACGAAAGTAAAAGTTTTGGTGGAACAGATTTAGCTTTTGCTGCGTAAGATGCTTTGCAAGTCATCAATTGACAGGAAGCGACGCGTGCTTCGCGCGCTTCCTTAAACCTTCAACTCCCCGAGGAAAAAAACAATGAGTGATCCAGAGCAGCCTTCTGACTATCCATCGACGGCACCGGAAGGCTTCCAGCCGCCCCCGCCGCCACCCATGCCCGAACAACCCACAGGGCCGCAGATGTCCGTCGGCGAAACTTTGACCGGCATCTTTTTTGAGCCGGGAAAGACTTTTGAATCCCTGCGCGCCCGCCCGCGATTTCTGATTGCGGCGTTGCTGTGCACGATTTTCGTCGTCGCTTTTTTTGTGGTTTTCTATCAGCGCGTGGGATTCGAGAGAGTCATGCGGGAAGCCGTTGAAAGCTCGTCACAGGCTGACCAACTGAGCGCCGCACAAAAAGAAGAGCAGGTCAGAATCCAGTCCCTGCCTATCGTCAAAGCCATCACCTATGTCTCGCCGGCAATTGTCATGGCTATCTCGTTCGCCCTCGGCGGCGCGCTGTACCTGCTCGGCTCTGCCATGATGGGAGGCCGTATGGGGTACAAGCAGGCGATAGCCGTCTGGGTTTACTCAAGCTTGCCCCCGACAGCGCTTGTCATGCTTTTGAACATCATCCTGCTGTTCATCAGATCGCCGGATGACTACGACATCATCGGCGCTTCAAGGCGAGGTTTGGTACAGGCTAATCTGAGTTTTCTGGTTGACGCGAAAGCCGCGCCGGTGCTGGCGACTCTGCTCGGCTCGTTCGACGTGTTTACGTTCTACGGACTCTTTCTCGGCGCATTGGGGTTGCGACTGGTCGGGAAATTGTCGTCAGGCAGCGCGTGGGGAATCGTCATCGCCATCTGGCTCGTGTCGGTCGTCCTGCGCATAGGCTTCGCGGTGTTACTCGGCAGCGCCATGTAAAAGCGAGGGGGTAGGGTGTAGGGTGTAGCTCAAGAAGGGTGTAGGGGATAGGGTGTAGGGTGTAGTGAAAGCATTTCTCTTGACTACACCCTACACCCTTCCCCCTTCACCCTCGTTCTTACTCGTATCTCAGTGATTCGATGGGGTCGAGGCGAGCGGCTTTCCATGCAGGCCAGAGGCCGAAGATGAGGCCGATGCCGACGCTGGCGACAAAGCCGCCGATGGGCGCCCAGATGGGAACGTAAGAGGGAATGAAGAGGCGTATCAGGAGCGTTGTCAGCCATCCGACGCTTAAGCCGATCAAGCCGCCGATGCCTGTCAGGGTCATGGCTTCAATCAAAAACTGCCAGAGAATATCTTTGCGCCGCGCGCCGATGGCTTTGCGGATGCCAATCTCTCTCGTTCTCTCTGTGACGGAGACGAGCATGATATTCATGACGCCGATGCCGCCGACCATCAGGCCCACAGAAGAGATAACGACCATCGCTATTGCGACGCCTGCGGTGATAGCGCGAAATTGATCGAGAATGGATTCGGAGGTTGCCATTCCGAAATTATCTTTCTGGCCGAAGGGAACCTGACGGCGCACGCGCAGGAGGTCTGTGATTTGATCTCTTGCTTCATCCATCATTCCGGCGCGCGCGACCGCTAGAATAAACACATCGTCGGCGTTCGGCTTGAGCTTGCGCGCGACATCGAACGGCAGGTAGATAACGTTATTCTGATCGCTGTCGCCGCCTAAGAAGGTCTCGCGTTTTTCCAGCACGCCGACCACGCGAAATTCGCGCCCGCCAATCTCCAAAGTCTTGTCCACAGGCGAGCCGAACGGAAAGAAGTTATCCGCGACCATCGCGCCGATAAGGCAGACCTCTTCGCGCGAGTCGTTTTCAAACTGCGAGAAATAGCGTCCCTCTTTAACAATCTCCGTGCCTGCGCGCTCAAACTCGGGCAGCGTGCCCTGCAACTGCACCGCAGAGGAAGTCTTGCCGTTAGCCGTCACCAGAATCTTCTCGCCAAAAAAATTGTTTGTGATGTCCAGAAAAGGCACCGCCGCGTCTACGGAGGGGAGCTGCGAAATCGCTATCGCGTCATCATAAGTCAGCTCCTTGCGCATCCGCTCTTCGCGCGACAGGCGGCCAATGCGGATGCCCGGCTCAAACTTGGCGATGAAGATTGAGCGCGTGCCGAACGACTCGACCTCCTTTTTGACGGCCTCATCAATGCCGCTGATGATCGAAGCAATCGCCATCACCGTCCAGACACCGATGACTACGCCGATGACCGTCAAAAACGAGCGCAGCTTATTCGCGCGCAAGGTCGCCAGCGCCATCTTCAGGTTTTCGTATATATCGCTGCGCAGCAGTTTCATA
>JACMLC010000050.1 GCA_014379795.1 Pyrinomonadaceae bacterium | reverse complement strand
GCCGACGGTCGTGTGATATTTGTCCGAATAAATGCTCTCGACAAATTGCCTGACGAGGCTGGTCTTGCCGACCGCGAAACCGCCGAGCATACATATCTTTTTTTGAATCATATTTTATTTCCCTTACGGAACATCTGCCAGCGTAATTTTTACAGTCACGCTGCGGTTAGTTTCTTTATCTTCATCGGTGCGTTCCTCGCGCACAGGATTCCGCGTGCCCACTCCCACTGCATCCAATTGAACAGAGTCGGGTAACATTTGAGAAAGCACAATGCGCACGACCTCCGCGCGCTCGCCGCTTAGCTGCAAGTTCGTTTCTTCAGTTCCAAGCTGGTCTGTGTGGCCGATAATCTCGACTTGCGCACGCTTTCCGGCGGCGGGCGCGAGATTATAAAGCTCTTTGATGTCTTTGCTCAGGGATTCCAGCTCGCCACTTTGCCCTGACGCCAGCACGGTCGTATCAAGCACAAAGCGTATGACGCGGCTCTCGATTCTGGTTTTGACCTGTAAGGCTTCGCTTAGATTCGTGTCAATTAGATTCGATTCGTCGAACCTGTCAAGACCGGGAATCACGCGCACCAGCCTGCGCGTCTCGACGATCCATTGATGCGGAGCGGAACCCGTCGCATACAGAGTATTATTCTCAACCTTAAAGGTCACGCTCGGCGGCGGATTCAGGAGAGCCTGCGCGCGGTGCAGGACGAACTCCGGCGTCAGAGAATGATAAGGCTCCCAGTGGCTTTCGACATCCGACGGGTCTATCTTCTCTTCCCTGAGCAGCGTGAGCGGGTCTGCCGACATCGGGTCTCGCAACCCTGCGATAGCATAGTTGCCCCATTGCCTTTCGGCATTGGTGATGACGATGCCCGGCTCAGCCTTTAACCTCGCCAAGTAATTTCCCCAACGCCAGCGGCTTCGCGCGTAGAAAAATCCCCAGACCAAAAAGACGATTAAGAGAATTGCTAAAACGACTCTGAGCGGAGTGAAAAGCTTTTTCTTCTGCCCTTGCCGGTCATGCTCGTATTGAGATTGCAGACAGGCTTCGAGCAGCGGGCGCGTGGCTTCAAAAGGCGCGGCGTCGCCTTCAAACGATTCCAGCTCGCGCGCAAATTCCAGATGAATTTGCTCCTGCGTTTTTTGCAGCGTCGCTCTTAATTCCTGCGGCGCGTTGCCGCGTATGACTGCGGCGAGGACTGCGCGCGGCCCCTGCTCAATCCAGACCGCAAGTTCTCCGACCTGCATGGTTTCGAGCGTCCCGCCTTTTTCGCCGCTGAAAGAATCCTGCACAAAATCCTGAATCGCCGTCAGCATGCCTGAGACCATGTCAGCGTCCTGCACTGCGGCATCCCCTGCGACAACGTGTTGCAGCATCAGGCCGGTCTCTTTGTGAATCAGGAAAACCTGCTCGACCCGGTAGAGCAAGTTGTGCAGCATGACGACTTCGGCAAAGCTGCGCCCCGTTCGCCAAGCCTCCAGACGCCACTTTAACCCCTGCGGCGAAAGGCTGTGCTCAAGCGTCTTGTTCATTGACTGGGTCATGCCAGTCAAAGCCTCTGCGATGGCTTTGCGGATGGCAGGCCCCATCACCGGAAAGAGCGCGTCAATCAGCGTCTGCGGATTTTTCCTGACCGAAATGTCTATGGCTTCTTCAACGGTCGGGAGCAGGGCTTCTGTGACTTTTTTGTCGCGGCTGGTGCGAAGCTTGACGGCTTCGGGCAGGACGCGGCTGACATCTTCGGGGAGCAAAGTCTCCTGATGCTCAATCCGCTCGCGGAGGTCGTTAATCTCTTGTTGTTCGGGGCCGATGAGCAGGCGGCGCAGCTCTGCCATGCCATCCTGACGAGCCGGATGATTATTCTTCTTGGTCTCTTCGAGAACGTCAGGAGATGAAGGATCAATCATGAACCAGTCTCCCGCTTGCGGCAGAGTTCAAGCTTTCTCCAAAGCTTCAAAAGCGAGTCAGCAGGCAGGATTAATCTGCGCCGGGAATTTTGAAATCGTTATTGAGACGCATGGCGACCTCTGTGAAGAGCGCGGCCAGCGCCGAGCGGTCTGTCTTGTCCGTGCGCAGCTCCGTCGCTTCGCGCTCAACGACCGCCAGCAGCTCTTGATGTTTTTGCCTGATCTCTTCGCTGAGGGTTTTGGATTGATCCAGAAGCTGCTGGCGAAGCTCGCGCTGGCTCTTGGCGTTCTGCTCATCGAGTTGCGCGGTCTTCTTATCAAAGGCGCGCGACGTGTCCTTGATGCTCCGTTCAAGCTGTTCTGCGGCCTCAGTGCGCGCGTTCTGCTCAGAGGTGAGACGCTCCGTCAGAGATTCCATCTCGTGCTTGATATAAAGCTCAAGCGAGTCGAAACGCTTTCGTGTCTCTTCGCGCAGGTCGCCGGATTCCTTGAGCAGCCGTTCTTCCAGACGCGCGAATCTTTTGTCGTAATCGCGCTGCTGGACGCCGAACAGGATTTCCCTGATCTTATCAATGTTGCCGCCGCCGCTCTGTAGATCGTCCGCGCTAACCCCGGTTACGGCTGCGGCCTGCCCGCCCGCGCCGTCGCCGGAAATCTCTCCTGCATGCTTCGTAGCTTCTGTTTGTTTATTAGCTGTGCTCATATCGAATACCTTTCACGGGGTAAAGATGAAGGATGAAGGCGGAAGGATGAAGGCGATGCTATTGAAGATGAATGCTTCATGCTGAATAGCATTTCCTTCATCCTTCATCCTTCCGCCTTCATCCTTGTTCTATATCTGCCTCGCTGATGTCAAAATTGGCGGAGACTTTCTGCACGTCGTCGTGATCTTCGAGGGCTTCCATCAGCTTGAGCATCTGGCGCGCCTCGTTGCCTTCGAGCTTGACGTAAGTTTGTGCAATCATCTCGACCTCTGCGACCTGTGGTTCGATGCCCGCGCCCTTGACGGCTGACAACACCGCATCAAAATTTTCGGGCGAGGTAATGACTTCAAAATTGTCTTCATCGTCGCGCAGGTCGTCCGCTCCGGCTTCGATGACTATCTCAAACAACTCGTCTTCGGATTTAGCAGCCTTGTCAACGACTATATAACCCTTCTTATCAAAGAGGTAGCTGACAGAGCCGGACGCGCCCATGTTGCCGCCGTTTTTGCCGAAGATGTGCCGCACCTCCGCGACCGTGCGATTGCGATTGTCCGTCACGGAATCAATCATGACGGCGACGCCGCCCGGCCCGTATCCTTCATAAGTGATCTCTTCATAATTGACGCCTTCCAGCTCGCCCGTGCCGCGTTTGATGGCGCGGTCGATCGTATCGTTCGGCATGTTGGCGGCCTTCGCGTCCGAGACGGCTTTGCGCAGGCGCGCGTTGGCAGCCATATCGCCGCCGCCCGTGCGCGCCGCGACGGTGATTTCTTTAATC
>JACMLC010000491.1 GCA_014379795.1 Pyrinomonadaceae bacterium | reverse complement strand
CTAAATTTTAATCTATCTTTCATCATTCTTTTCTACACCCTTCACCCTAACCCCTACACCCTCGCCGTATCTTGCCAGCTTCTCGTAGAGATTCTTGCGGCTGATGCCGAGCAGGCGGGCGGCCTCAGACTTGTTGCCCTTCGCCGCCGCGAGCGTTTCCTTGATGTAATCCGCTTCAAGCTCTGCGAGCGTCTGCCTGCGCGTGCGCCGCTTCTGAAAGGCGATGGCCGCATGCAGGCTGTCCGGTAAATCATCCGCTTCGATACGCTGGCCGGAAGAGACGATCACGGCGCGCTCGATGGTGTTTGCCAGCTCGCGGACGTTGCCCGGAAAATCATAAGCCGTAAAGGCTGCGAGCGCGGCTGGCGTTAAAGCGTTCGCGCGCCTTCCATGCTTGGCCGCATACATTTTCAAAAATCGCTCGGTCAGTTCGGGCACGTCTTCGCGCCGCTCGCGAAGCGGAGGCAGATGCAGCCGCACGACGTTCAAGCGATAAAAAAGGTCTTCGCGAAAACTGCGCCGCTTGACAGCATCTTCAAGCTCGACGTTGGTGAGCGCGATGAGCCGCGCGTCAACCTTAATCGTACGCCTTCCGCCGAGCCGTTCAAACTCGCGCCGCTCGATGACGCGCAAGAGCTTCGCCTGTGCATCGGTTGACAGATGCGCTATCTCATCTAACAGCAGCGTCCCCTTGTGCGCCGCTTCAAATCGCCCGGGCTTGGCCTCGGTCGCGCCCGTGAACGCGCCGCGCTCGTATCCGAACAACTCTGCCTCCAACAACTCGCTTGGCAGCGAGGCGCAATCAATCTTTACCAGCTCGTTCGCTGAGCGAGAGGAGCGCGCATGTATCAAATGCGCGAGCACATCTTTGCCCGTGCCCGATTCACCTGTGATGAGAACGTTGGCATCCGTTGAGGCGACGCGCAACGCGAGGCGCACGACCTCGCGCATCGTCTCCGCCTGCGCTACCAACTCAATCACGATTCTTCTCTTCTCAAAGACCCTTCAACGCCTGTCACAATCTCTTCGGGAATCGCCATCCGCGCCGCATCGCGCCACAGTCTTTCGAGGTCGTAGAACTGCCGCGCTTTGCTGTCGAAAACATGAGCGATGAAATCGCCGTAATCCACCAAGACCCATTCGGCGGTCTGGTGGCCTTCGACGCGCTGCGCACGCGTGCCCTGTTTTTTCAAACGCTCGACGATTTCGTCCGCGATGGCTTGAACCTGTCTGGCATTCGTGCCGCTCGCAATCAAAAAATAGTCCGTGAAAGTAGCGATGCCGCGCAAATCAAGCACGACCATGTCCAGAGCTTTCTTATCGCTCGCGGCATGCAGGGCTGTGACGATGCGCTCGTCCATCGGCTCGCTGGCTGCTGCCGCCTCGTCGCGCTTTTTCTCCTGCGCCGCGAGGGCTTCGGCTTCCGGGTGAAGCGATTTTTCCTTAACCGTTGGATTCTGTTTCATATTTATTTCTGTAGAGCCTGTACTTTCTGATGTAATCCGCGACCGGCTCAGAGACGAGCGCAGGCCATTCGTCATCCTTGCCCGCGCCGATGCTTTTTCTAATCGCAGTGGCGGAAACATCCATCAACACCGCATCGGTCACATAAATTTTCTCGCCCGCGCTTTCTTCAAGACGACTCGCAATCTCGTCTCGCTCTTGATCGCGCACATCCACGAGCCGCTGCCCAATCGCATGCGTCACATGCTGCGCGCTCAAATCATAGCCGGGACGCGTGACGACTATGTGATCCGTCATGAGCAGGACTCTCTCCCACTCGCGCCACGTCGCAATCTCAGCCCAGGAGTCCGCGCCCATCACAAAGAAGAGCCGTGACTGTCGCCCCGCTTCCGTCTGCAAGCGCGCGAGCGTTTCCACCGTGTACGGCCTTTCGGGCGCATCAAGCTCGACAGTTGAGATGCGCAGAGCCTGTTGGCCTTGCGTCGCCAGCGCGAGCATCGCGTAACGATGCAAGGGAGGCGTGACAGCCGCCCCGCGCTTGTGCGGCGCAACGTGTGCCGGAATGAAAAGAACTTCGTCGAGCGCGAATAATTCTAAAAGTTTTTGGGCAATCGCCAGATGCCCGACGTGAACCGGATCAAATGTGCCGCCATAAAGCGCGATGCGCTTTCGTCGTTCCATCTTTTAATCAAGAGGCCGCGCGCAGCTCATCATCAAGCTGCACTGATGTCGCAGCAGCCATTTCATCCAGAGTGCGCGCCACCGCATTGACAAGCTCGCGCACGCCCTTGTTTGTCACAGCAGAGATTTCATAAAAAACTCTCCCGTCCTCTGCGGCTCGCGCTCTTAAACGCTCCAAGCGTTCCGGCTCATCCAGCGCGTCTATCTTGGTGGCGACGACAATCTGCGGGCGCGCGGCAAAATCAGCGTTGTATGCTTCAAGCTCGCGCATGATCGCTTCATAATCGCTGACCGCGTCGCGGCCTGAAATTGAAGAGACATCAACCAGATGCAGCAAGAGCTTGGTGCGCTCGACGTGGCGCAGAAAGCGGTCGCCGAGTCCCGCGCCCGTGTGTGCGCCTTCGATGAGTCCGGGAATATCCGCGACGACAAACGTGCGATACTCGCCCATATCAACGACGCCCAGATGCGGCTCAAGCGTGGTGAAAGGATAGTCCGCGATCTTCGGCTTGGCGGCTGAGATGGTCGAGATGAGCGTAGACTTTCCCGCGTTCGGAAAACCCACGAGGCCGACATCCGCCAGCAGCTTTAGCTCAAGCTGCAATTCGCACTCTTCGCCCGGGCTTCCCTCCTGATGATAACGCGGCGCGCGATTCGTAGAGGTCGCAAAGTGCGAGTTACCGAAGCCGCCGCGCCCGCCGCGCGCAGCGAGCCAACGTTGGCCGTCCTCTGTAAAATCGTACAAGAGTTTTCCGGTCACGGCATCGTAAACCTGCGTGCCGACCGGAACGCGTACTACCCTATCCTCGCCCTCGCGCCCGGAACGATTCGAGCCTTCGCCGTGCCGCCCGCGATCTGCGACATGCTCCGGGTTATAACGCAAGTGAAGCAGCGTATTCAGCGATTCGTCCGCCACCATCCAGACATCGCCGCCACGCCCGCCGTCACCGCCCGAAGGCCCGCCACGCGGCACAAACTTTTCACGACGAAAAGCCGTCACGCCGTTGCCGCCGTGGCCTCCATGTGCGCGAATTTTGGTACGATCAATAAACAATTTGCGATTTTAGATTTTGGATTTTGGATTTTGGATTAGCGAACGGATTGAATGAAAGTAAATGCTTCTGTCTTTCAATCCAAAATCCAAAATCTAAAATCCAAAATGAAGAATGCGACGCCCATCGCTTCTGCGGAGTGAATGCACTCACGGGCGCGGGCGTCGCATTGAATTGCAGGCTCTCTCTGGGTTCGCTCTGGCACTATGCGGCAACCGCTGGCGCCAATTCAGGTGCGGCGGCTGTCTCTGCCGGATAGACGCTGATAAATTTTCCGGAACGGCCTTTGTCCTCGAATTTGACCACGCCGTCAATCAGCGCAAACAAGGTATCGTCTTTGCCGCGCCCGACGTTTTTACCGGGCTTCCACTTGGTGCCACGTTGACGCGCGAGGATGTTTCCGCCCAGAACGCGCTCGCCGCCAAATTTTTTCAAGCCCAATCGCTGCGCGTTTGAATCGCGGCCATTACGCGAAGAGCCAACCCCTTTTTTGTGTGCCATCTTCTAACTCCCGTGATAAGTGATGAGTGATAAGTGATAAGAAAGAAAGTGTTTTCTCTTATCACTTATCACTTATCACCGTTTCTCTATCCAATCGAATCAATCTTCAAAGTCGTGTAATCCTGACGATGCCCCTGTGTGCGCTTGTACTGCTTGCGGCGTTTCTTTTTGAAGACGATGATCTTTTCGCCGCGCCCGTGGTCTACGACCGTCGCGGTGACGCCCGCGCCGTCAACGAGCGGCGCGCCGATCTTCGTTTCATCGCCGCCACCCACGACGAGCGTATCCAGCTCGACCGAGTCGCCAGCCTGTTTGTCCATCAGAGGCACGCGAACCGTCCCGCCCTTTTCGACGCGGAATTGTTTGCCGCCGGATTTAATAATTGCGTAAGGCATAATTTGTTTACTCCCTTGGGCAGCCGTCAAAACCTGCCATAGAAAAGTCGTTCATTATAAGGGCTGAGCCTCGCATCGTCAACGCGAGGTGAGGGCGTTTCTGGCCTGCCCTCGCGCTCCGTTGGCAGAGAGGAAAGTCTCCATAAACTTGGTCGAAAAATCGCCCGCGCGAAACTTCGGGTCGTCCATAATTTTCAAGTGCAAAGGAATCGTCGTCTTGATGCCTTCGACCACCATCGCTTCCAGAGCGCGCTTCATACGCGCAATCGCCAGCTCGCGCGTGCGCGCGTGGACGATCAGTTTGGCAATCATCGAATCGTAAAAAGGCGGCACGGTGTAACCGGCATAAGCAGCCGTGTCAACACGCACACCCGGCCCGCAAGGCAGATTGAAAGCCGTAATCAGTCCGGGCGAAGGAACAAAGGTTTCCGGATGTTCGGCGTTGATGCGACATTCGATGGAATGGCCGACGATGATGACATCATCCTGCGTGTAACCGAGTTCTTCGCCCTCCGCAATCCTGATTTGATTACGCACGATGTCGGCGAGCGTGACCATCTCCGTCACCGGATGCTCGACCTGTATGCGCGTGTTCATCTCCATGAAGTAGAACTGGCCGTCTTCATCAAGGAGAAACTCAAACGTTCCCGCGCTCGAATAGCCTAGGCGCTTGCAGGCGTTGACCGCCGCTTCGCCCATCTTCGCGCGCAGCTCAGGCGTCAGCACGGGCGATGGAGCTTCCTCCAAAAGTTTTTGATGACGACGCTGGATCGTGCATTCGCGCTCGCCCAAATGCACACAATTGCCGTACTCGTCCGCCATCACCTGAATCTCTATGTGGCGCGGACGCTCGATATAACGCTCTATGT
>JACMLC010000490.1 GCA_014379795.1 Pyrinomonadaceae bacterium | reverse complement strand
CACTTTATCTCAATAAGCTTTAAAACGTGATGATGTTCGGGTGGATGAGCATGCAGGGAATTTGTAGCAAGCACGGGGAGGAATCCATTGATAGACGCAGCGATTAGCCTTGCGGATAAAATTCAGAAGCATCAGCCGAACAAGGAAATCGACGTGCTCTGGATTACGGCGGGACTTGGTTGCGACGGCGATACGATTGCGATGACTGCGGCAACCCAGCCGAGTATCGAAGACCTTGTGATGGGCGCGCTCCCCGGCATCCCCAAAGTGAATTTACACAATCCTTGCCTCGCTTATGAATCCGGCGAAGATTTCATGAACTTCTTTTATCGCGCCGCCGAAGGTCTGCTCGAACCGTTCATTCTCGTTATCGAAGGTTCTATTCCCAACGAAAAAATCAAAGACGAAGGTTACTGGGCAGGCTTTGGCACAGACAGAGAAACGGGACAGCCCATTCTCACATGCGATTGGATTGACCGGCTGGCTCCTAAAGCTTGGGCTGTCATAGCAGCCGGAACCTGCGCGACCTATGGCGGGATTCACGCGATGGCGGGTAATCCGACGGGCGCGATGGGCTTGGCGGATTATCTCGGTTGGGAATGGAAATCGAAAGCAGGCATTCCAATCGTGTGCGTGCCCGGATGCCCTGTACTGCCGGACAATTTTACGGAGACGCTGCTGTATCTGCTCTATCAATCAAACGGGCTGGCGCCGATGATTCCGCTTGATGAAGCTCTCAGGCCGGCATGGCTTTTTGGCGAGACGGTGCATGAGGGTTGTGATCGCGGCGGCTATTACGAGCAGGGACAGTTTGCAGAACGGTATGGCGAGCGCACCTGTATCGTGAAGCTGGGATGCTGGGGGCCTGTGGTGAATTGCAACGTGGCGAAACGTGGCTGGATGTCAGGCATCGGCGGTTGCCCGAATGTCGGCGGCATCTGTATCGGCTGCACGATGCCGGGATTCCCGGACAAGTTCATGCCGTTCATGAACCAGCCGCCGGGGTCGCTCCTGTCCTCAGCCGCCGTGATGACCTATGGCAAGGCTATTCATGCTTTGCGTAGATACACGCAGGCTTCGCTTAACAAAGAGCCTCCATGGCGGCGGCGCGGAACGAAGCTGACCACAGGGTACGTCGAACAGTCGAGCACAGATAAGAAGAGCTGAAGATGCAGACTTTCAATGGTGACAAAGGAATTAACACCGTGGAAAGTGAAGCGCCGTCTTTTGAAGACGAGCCTGCTATGAGTCTGGAAGACGCGGAAATTCTTCTCACTGCGCTAGCCAGCGCTTTCCTACCGGACGATTCCTTAGCCCCTGCCTTTGACTCTATCGAACAGCAAGAGACATTTGAGGCTGAAGAAACGCCTAACCTCGAAGCCAGATACCGAATCCTCGTCGAGCAAATCCCCGCCGTCGTCTTTATGGCCTTTCTTGATAAAGGCGTGAGCGAAGCCTACGTCAGCCCTCAGATCGAGGCGATACTTGGTTTTACGCAGGAAGAATGGCTGAATGATCCTGTGCGCTGGTATCAGCAGATTCACCCTGCCGACAAGGTACGCTGGAGCATCGAGGCCGCGCAGACGTTTCTGTCAGGTCAGCCATTGAAATCAGTGTACAGGGTCATCGCTCGGGACGGGCATGTGGTCTGGTTTCACTGCGAGGCCAAGATGATCCGGCGCGATAATGGCCGTCCATGGTTCATTCACGGGGTCGGGTTCGACATCACTGACCTCAAGCAGGCAGAGGAAGCGTTGCGCACTGCTCACGACGAATTGGAAATGCGAGTCCAAGAGCGAACCGGCGAGCTGGCACAGGCGAATACAGAACTGCAATTAGAAATCGCAGAGCGCACGCGCGCCGAACAGGAGCGCGCAGAGATGCTGGCACGCGAGCAGGAAGCGCGCAAACAGGCTGAGCAGGCCAACCGCCTGAAGGATGAATTTCTTGCTACAGTCTCACACGAGCTGCGCACGCCCCTGACTGCGATAGTCGGCTGGGCGCATCTGATGCGCGTCGGGATGCTTGACCCGGAGAGCGCAGAGCGTGCCCTTGAAACCATCGAGCGCAATGCTCGCTCACAGACCCAACTGATTGAAGACCTGTTGGACATCTCACGGATCATTGCCGGCAAACTTCGCCTTGATGTCCGGCCTGTCGAACTGGCACAGGTCATCGAAGCCGCCATAGACGCTGTGCGCCCCGCCGCCGACGCCAAGAAGATAGAGCTTCATACAGCCTTCGATACGGAAGCAGGTTTGGTCTCGGCTGATCCCGACCGCATGCAGCAGGTGGTGTGGAATCTCCTTTCCAATGCGATCAAGTTTACGCCGGAGGGCGGGCGCATCTCTGTACAGCTCGAACGCGTTGACGCTCATGCTCAGATCATCGTCCGCGATTCGGGCGAGGGTATCAGCCCGGAATTTCTGCCCTTTGTCTTTGAGCGCTTCCGCCAGGCCGATGGCTCAAACACACGAACGCACGGCGGGCTGGGGCTGGGGCTGGCAATCGTGCGCCACCTCATAGAACTGCACGGCGGGACAGTCAAGGCAGATAGTCGAGGCATCGGGCAGGGCGCGGCATTCACCGTCAAGCTGCCGTTCATTTCAATGCGGAATTCGAATTTCGGAAGGCGGATTTCAGACTCAAGCGTGGAAAACAAACAACCTGCAATCCGCAATCCGCAATCCGCAATTCTCACGGGCTTGCGGGTGCTCATCGTTGAAGATGAACTGGACGCCCAAGAGTTATTTGCAACGGCGCTGAAGCGCTATGGAGCTGAGGTGACGGCGGTGGCGTCCGCAGCCGATGCTCTGGATGCGCTCCGGCAGTCGAAGATTGATGTTTTGGTCTCTGACATTCAGATGCCGTTGATGGATGGATTTGAACTAATTAGCCGGGTACGCGCGATGGAAGCGGAGGGAGTTAGAAACATCCCCGCCATTGCGTTGACAGCGTATGCGCGTGCCGAAGATCGTATGAAATCACTGCTTGCGGGCTTTCAGGCACATCTATCAAAGCCGATTGAGCCGGTCGAATTGGTTGCTGTCATTGCCAGCCTCGCCGGTCGCACAGGCATGTAGCGTTATTGTCTCTGTCCAACAGCAATTCGTGCATAAAGTAACCATCACTCTGTTAAGGCTCGCCGGTAGCTATCTTTCAAACATCTCCGTCGTTGACTCTGCATC
Organism: Pyrinomonadaceae bacterium; assembly: GCA_014379795.1. Lineage (GTDB taxonomy): Bacteria > Acidobacteriota > Blastocatellia > Pyrinomonadales > Pyrinomonadaceae > JACMLC01. The sequence goes on along the minus strand of JACMLC010000490.1, from coordinate 812 downwards.
GCGGTTTATAAATAAAAAGAGCCGCGCTTCCTGCGAGGGGTAGCGCGGCTCTTGGTTGCCATCAGGTTATCGAGGCGACACTGTTTATAAGCTGTCGTAACCTAATGACGAACTCGTGCGACTTGCTCCTGCGTGGATTTCAAAGAGATATTCTTGGCGAACTTAACCGGATTCTTTTCGTCAAGCTCAACGGTAATCACATCGCCCTCACGCAAATCTTTTAAGGAGACGGTCTGACCCTCAATCGTCACCACGGTCTTCTTGTTATTGATGGCGATGACGTGTTCGACGCCGCTGCGCGCAAAGATCGAGATTCTGCCGTCTGTGACCTCTGCGACTTTCGCATCAACAAGGCGCGTCTCCGTGTCCTCATCTACAGCCGGGCTATTGGAAACTGCCTGTGCCGAAGCTGAAAAAGCCGCCATTAACACGACCAGAAATGCTCCGGCCAGCAGTTGTATTTTTCCCCTCATCTCGTTTGCTCCCGCTTCTGTTTTGGATTTTCAGGAGAGTGCAACGCATACTTACGCTGATGCCTTAGAGCAACCGACATGCCGCGCGGCAGACAGCTTTGGTCAATACGCTTTAAGAAGCGAAAAGCTTGAGATTAAAGGGAAATGGCCGATTGTTGCGAGAGGGTTGTGAGCAAGGCTGTGACTACTAATGATTCAGTGCATTCGTATAATGCAGGAACGCCTTGTACGATTGCGAAACGGTTCGAGAAAGGCAAAAGGTAAAAGGTAAAAGGCAAAAGTGAAGCAGAAACCGCTTTGATTAAATTTGGTTTCCCCTTCCTTTTGCCTTTTGCCTTT
>JACMLC010000489.1 GCA_014379795.1 Pyrinomonadaceae bacterium | reverse complement strand
CACGCTGCAAACAGTGTTCGTCGTCGTCCTCGTCCTGCCCTTGATGCTGCGGATCAGCGTGCGGCTGACGCTTCTGCTCTTTGTGACGATGCCGCTCGTCTCTTTGACGGTCAAATATTTCGGCCAGCAGGTGCATGTGCGCTTTGAGAAGATTCAACATTTCTTCGCGCAGATTACGGCGCGTGCGCAGGAGAATTTTTCGGGCGTCCGCGTGGTGCGCGCATACGCGCAGGAAGGAGCGGAGATCGCGGCCTTTGATGCGTTGAACCGCGAATACGCGGAGCGCAACGTGGGGCTGGCGCGTATCTCTGCCGTGATGCGCCCGCTGCTGCAATTTCTGATTGGCGTAGGCTTCGTGTTGATTATCTGGGTCGGCGTTCCGCTCACGATAAGCGGCGCGATGACGGTCGGAGAGTTCACGACTTTCAACCTTTACCTGACGCGCCTGATCTGGCCGCTGATCGCGCTCGGCTATGTCATCAATCTTTACCAGCGCGGCACGGCGAGCCTCAAACGCTTGAACGCCATCTGGGCGATTGCGCCAGCGATTACAGAGAGTCCGAAAGCAAAGTCGCAGCCGCCGATTACCGGGCGGATAGAGTTTAAGAATTTGACGTTTCGTTATCACGAATCGTCCGAGCCTGTGCTGCGCGACATTAATCTCGTTATCGAAGCGGGACAGAGCGTGGCCTTTGTCGGGCGCACGGGCAGCGGCAAATCAACGCTCGCAAATTTAATCCCGCGCCTGATAGAAGCCCCTGCGGGGACTGTCCTGATAGATGACATCTCCGTGCGCGATTACCCGCTCGGGCAGCTTCGCGCGAGCATCGGGTATGTGCCGCAGGAAACTTTTCTCTTTAGCGACTCGCTCGCTGAGAACATCGCTTTCGGCGTCGAAGGAGTGGCGCGCGCGGACATCGAATGGGCTGCGGAGATTGCCGGATTGACCGAAGACATACGCAGTTTTCCAGACAGTTTCGAGACGCTGGTGGGAGAGCGCGGCATCACGCTCTCCGGCGGGCAAAAGCAGCGCACGGCGATTGCCCGCGCAGTTCTCAGGCAGCCGAAGATTCTGATTCTGGATGACGCTCTCTCTTCGGTTGACACGTATACGGAAGAGAAAATTTTGGCACAACTGCGCGGCGTGATGCGCGAGCGCACGAGCATCATCATCTCGCACCGCATCTCGACTGTGCGCGACGCGGATTTGATCTGCGTGCTTGACGAAGGTCGCATCGTCGAGCGCGGCACGCACGAAGAACTGCTGGCGCGGCGCGGCGAGTACGCGGATTTGTACGAGCGGCAATTGTTAGAAGAAGAGTTAGCAGCGACAAGCTGAGCTTTTGGAAGAAAGGAGCGCGTCCGTGCAATCACAGAATCAAGACAAAGCGCGTGTCAGCATCGAAGCGCGTTATCGCATACTGCTTATCCTCTGGTTTGCGATTCTAAATTCGGTTGCGCTCTTCTTTGGCATGACGCTGTTTATTCCGAGACCTGAGGCGGCGGAGGCAAACAGTATCCTCGCATTGACGCTCACGGGCGTAGGAATATTGACGGCAATTGTTTCCTTCGTAGTGAAAAAGAAGTTGCTTGAGCAGGCAGCCGAGAAGCAACAGCCGACGCAGGTGCAGAGCGCATACATCATCGCTTTTGCTTTAAGCGAGGTAGCGAGTCTCTTCGGGCTGCTCATGTATATGATTACTGCGGAGCGTTACTATTATCTGATGTTTATCGTTTCCGCCGTCTGCATGCTGGCGCATTTCCCGCGCCGCGAGCATCTGTTGGCGACGGTTTTTAAGAATCAGCGGTGAATGAACAAGGTGTTTTTTTAAGAAGAGATGTCTACAGCGGTCAAACAATTTCATGAAGAGGAAGCTATCGGCAAGACGTATGACTTGCGCGTCGCCCGCCGCTTGCTCGGATATTTAAAGCCCTACGTGCGCTCGCTCGTGCCTGCGCTGGTGTTGACGCTGCTCTTGAACCTGATGGGCATCATGCAGCCGAAGTTCACGCAGTATGCGATTGACTGGTACATCTTGCCGCGCAATACGAACGGCCTGACCTTGTTCGTGCTCGTCTACTTTGGCGTCTGGTTTCTGCGCTTCGCCTTCTCGTATGTGCAGGAAGTCTTGCTCAATACCGTCGGCCAGCGCGTGATGTATGACCTCAGAACAGAGCTTTACGACAAGCTGCAACATCAGGAGGTCGCTTACTACGACCGCAATCCGGTCGGGCGCATTATGACGCGCCTGACTTCGGATGTAGATGCGCTGGACGAGCTATTCAAGTCCGGGGTGATAGACGTGCTCGGCGATCTGGTGATGATCGCGGCGATCATCGTCATGATGCTCTGGATGGACTGGCAGTTGACGCTGGTTACGCTCATCACCGTGCCGATGCTCTTTGCCGCGACGACATGGTTTCGCAAGCACGCGCGGCGCGGCTATGACCGCGTGCGAACACGCATGGCTCGCCTCAACGCCTTTCTTCAAGAGCATCTCTCAGGCGCGCAGACCGTGCAGATTTTTAACGCAGAGGAAAAATCTCGCAAACGATTTCACGACATCAACGACGACCATCGCAACGCTAATGTTGAGACTATTTTTTATTACTCGGTCTTTTTCCCGCTGGTAGATTTAATCGGAGCGGTCGGCATTTCCCTGATTATCTGGTACGGCGGCTGGCGCGTGATGCAGAACACGGGCGGCAACACAGTGCTGACTTTAGGCGCGCTCGTCGCCTTTATCCAATATTCACAGCTTCTATTTCAGCCGATACGCGACATCTCGGACAAGTACAACGTGCTGCAAGCGGCGGTCGTCGCTTCGTATCGCATCTTCAAAACCCTCGACATGCCAATCGCGATCACGACGCCTGACGAGCCAATGAAGAGCGGACGCGCAGAGGGTCGCATCGAGTTTGAAAACGTCTGGTTCGCTTACAAGGAAGACGAGTGGGTGCTGAAAGACGTGTCGTTTAAGGTCGAGCCGGGACAATCTGTCGCGCTGGTCGGCCACACGGGTTCGGGCAAAACGACGATCACGAATCTGTTGATGCGTTTTTACGATGTGCAGCGCGGGCGCATCCTGCTCGACGGCGTAGACGTGCGCGAATGGGATTTAGAGAGCCTGCGCCAGAACTTTGCGGTCGTCCTGCAAGACGTGTTTCTCTTCAGCGGCACAGTCGAAGGCAATATTCGTCTGGGGCGCGACAGTATCACCGCCGAACGCGTCGAGTGGGCTGCGAGCGAAGTGCGCGCAGACCGTTTTATCAAACGACTGCCTGAAGGCTACAAGTCCGAAGTGAAAGAGCGCGGCGCGGGGCTTTCGGTGGGACAAAAGCAATTAATCTCTTTCGCACGCGCGCTCGCCTTTGATCCGGCCTTGCTCGTCCTTGACGAAGCGACCAGCTCGATTGACACGGAAACCGAGCAATTGATTCAACAGGCCATCGAGCGCGTGATGATGAATCGCACCTCCATCGTCGTCGCGCATCGCCTCTCGACCATCCAGCGCGCAGACCGCATCATCGTCCTGCATCACGGCGAAATCCGCGAACAAGGCACGCACCAGCAGCTATTGATTCATCGCGGGCTGTACTGGAAACTGTACCGGCTGCAATACTCGGACGACTCACGCGACGAGCGCACAATGGATGAGGACGCGGCGAATGAGCCGCTGAGCGGGAGTTTGCAATACGGCGACTAGAGATTTATCGGCGATTAAAATTTACCACCTATCAACTACGTGCCTTCATGGGAATCAGGCTTTCAAACGAGCGGTAGATTTGCAAGTACAACTGAGTCTCGCGCGGGATCAGCGTGCGCCATGCCGCGCCGCCGCGTTTGAGATAGCCGGGCAGCCGCGCAGGGTTCGAGTTGTATCCGGCTGAAAGCAGCTCTTGCTGTGTCGCAAGCTTTGCGCTCAGCGCATAAATAACTTCTTCGTTGGCAGCAAGGTCATTCCAGGTGTCCTGCATGTAAAGCAGCATCGCTTCGAGCGCGTTGCCGTGATTGCGCATCCCCACGACGAAATCAGGATTGAGGCCGACGCCCGGATGCGCGTTTCTGACCATCCGATACGTCGCCGGAATCATCTGCACCATGCCGCCCGCGCCCGCCCAGCTCACTGCGTAGCGATACGTGTCCAGCTCGTTCAAAGCAAAGAGCGCAAAAATTTCCTCGAACAGGGCGAGCCGGTTCTCGCGGCGAAAGCGGTCGTGATCCGTATGCTCTACGACGCACAAGCGCTCCGCGACGTTCATAATCTCCGGCGAGATTTTAATGCCCTTCAACAGCAAACGTTTGGCCGCGAGGTCAATCATCGTCCGCACGTAAGACTGCCCGTCCCTGATGACATCCGGCGAAATCAAAGCCGGATGCGCGGAAGTGTAGTAAGCCATTTCCAGAAATTTTCCGCCGCGCTCAATCGGGTACTGTACGACGAGCGGCGCGAGGCTGCGGCCTGCGCTATCGAAAACGGTCACAGCCGTGTTGACGCCGTTGGCGCGCAGCACGCGCAGCTTGTACGTGTTTCCTTCCGAAGAGACATTCGCCTCCGCGCTCTTCTGTAAGAAAAGAGTTTTAGGTAACGTCAGAAAATGTATTTTGGAAGTAGCCGTATCCAGCGCCGCGACGGTCACAAAGTCTATTGACGGCACAGAGGTTTTAACAGCAGTTGCCCCTCCGGCAGCAGCCGTTGGAACGGGAAGGGTCAGCGCGGTCAGCACCGGGCGGGTCTTGAAAAGTCGCTCCGCTTCGGTGATGCGCGCGCGGATCTTCTCGATGCCGAGACCGCGTATGGGCGCTGTCTGGGCTGCGTTGTTGCCAACCGCCGGACCAACCGGCGCGGGAGCAGGCTTGGGCAACACGCTGGCAGGCGGCGCGTCGGCAGCCGGAGACGGTGCGACAGTCACCATGCGCGGGCGCGTCTGCGTCGGAGTCTCCTGTGGAGGCGTTGACTGCGCCTGCGCGGAAACGGCCATCAACAAAATCGTCAACACAAAAACGGTCGGGCGTCTTTTCATAATTTGTAAAACCTCTGTGGTGTCGGGCAGCCAGCCGATGGCGGCGGCAAGCGCCACTAAGATTCGCGCACGCTCCGTTCGGTTGTCAACACCTTAAAATTCGATGCTCCTATCTGTGAGAAGAGATTATAGAAGCGCCTCTTCACCGGGAAGGTTTTCCGGGGGTGTATCAACTATGAAGTTGAGCTTGGTCGTGAAGAAATGCTAGCGCCTGCACAGTGAAACTGTCGGTAACTTCTCCGCTGCGTATCTTTTCCCAAAGCTCTGCGATGGATATGATTTGTATCTCATCTATAGCTTCCCCAACTTCCGGCATGGCCTCCAGCTTTCCGACGATGGGAACATAATAAAAAGCGACCATGGCATCCATCACGCCGCTATCCGTATAGGTTGCGCCGAGAATTTTGGCTCTCTCTCCCAGATAGCCTGTCTCTTCCCTGAGTTCCTTCAGAGCATTCTGCTCGCCGCTCAAATTCACTTCGCCGAAGCCGCGCGGCAGTTCCAGATGAAAAAGCCCTGTCGCGTGTCTCTCCTGTCTGAGCATCACTATCGAGTCAATCGCCCCCAGTTCGGCATTAGCAATAACTCCCAGCACCACCGTGTTAACGGCTCCCTCCAATTGCTTTCGATAAATCAGGCGCAGATAAGGATATTGCACTTTCGTGCCATCCGTGCGGTTCGTTTCGACAAGGTCTACGATGAAATAAGCATGCGGAGTCTCAGCCGCGACCCCCAACACTACCCCGTGCTCTTCGGCGTACTGCTCAAGGCTGGTACGGTCAGAGATGATGCGGCGCAAAGCTCTGGGGGAAAACAGTTGCGGATAGATTCGCGTGAAGTCAAGATAATCGGAGATGGCCTCTTGCTGGCGTTGGGTAAGCATGGTTGTCAGATTTTCTTGCCTTGCTCGGCCAGTTGTTGGACGTTGGCGTAATTCACTTTCTCTTTACCGATACTCTCAAATCGCTTAATCATATCCAACACATCTTTGCCTGAGAGTACCTCGCTTGAACGCAGCAACTCAATGCTATAGCTGCGATCTTTGTCTATCTCTCTTTTCTTGACATCTACTGCGCTGACCAACAGCGACATCATAAAGCCTTCGACCTCTCGCACATCCTCCAAGCTTTGAGCTTGATAAGGGATAACTTTAGCTTTCACTCCTTTGTGCTCGCCCGATGGATCAATCCCGAACACGAAAACCTGTTCAGCCAATTGCAGCGTCAACGTTGCATAGTTGAAGAACGCCTTTCGGCCCTCTTTCTGCGGGTACGTTTTATTGAACCATTTGGTCATCGCCAGTTGGAAGTCATCGAGCTTTGTCTGGAAATCCGTCAACGAATGCGGATCCTCCAGAACCTTCTTTTGAGCTTGCGTGAACTTATGCCATTCCGGGAAACTCCGGATGGTCTGAACATCTGCTACCGTCAGGTTCTTCAGTAACGGGAGATTCATTTTCTTTTGCTGGGTTGCCATTATGACTCGCTGCATTTGATCGAAACGATTGAAGGTATCATCAACAAATTTTTCTGCCTCGGTGGATTTCACCGCGTCCGTGACCGGATTGAAATCCTGAAGGGCAATTCGGCTGGGCATCCCGGCAGGCGTAAACGTGAAGCGCTTCAGCAGATCGGGAAGGTTTGTGTTATAGCGCAGGTCAACCAGCTTCTTGAGTTCGAATAAACAGTTCTTCCCGTCGCTTTGACGAAAGCGTCCCCTCACGGTATTAGCTTTTCTTTCAGACTCGGTTGTTCCTTCGGCGAACCAATCCTTATAAATATCTTCTCTGCTCAACCCCGCTCCCTTTTTAAAAGCGTACTCGGCGAGTTTGGTAATCTGCTTTTTGAAATTAGTGATTTTCACCGGCGCTCGCTCGGCTTCAAACAACTCATCGGCCATAGCCTTGAGCTGTCCGTCGGAGAGCATCCGCAGTTTCGTCAGATAACCTCCAAACTCGGAACTGAGAAGACTGATCTTTGTTTCGTTCTCCTTGTCATTCTCCGAGAACCGGACACAGGTGACATCTTCGCCAATCACATCCAGAAGCGCTCTGGCAGCGGTGTCTCCTTCTTTGCTTTCATCGAAATTAAGCTTCTCGGTGAAAGAATGTTCTCTGAATAAATAAGGGACTATGGCCTTGCTCCGCACGAGGCTGGCAAAGGCTCCGATGCTTTTGCTTTTTCCCGGCAGGTAGTTTTTATACAAGAACGGATTATTCTTTATGAAGGCGCGATTGACAACGATCTGAGAAGAGTAAATCAGTGATCGGATAAACTCATTCTTGGCATCTCGCTCACGAAGCTTATTAACGCTCGGGTCTGTATAATCAAGCCCGTTGCTCACCATCCCTGTGAACACTTCGTTGGAAACATACTGATTATCCAAGCATTGCGGAATGGTCGCGTCGCGCTCAAGTTGGCCAGGGCGGATGATCTTGGCGGCTTTGGACTGGGCTGGCTCTTCGGCTCGCTCTTTAACCTCTATCCCGGCCACAGCTTTTGACGCCGGTTGAGAAGTCCGTTGACGCTTAACGCCCGACGAAGCTTTTTTCGTAACTACCGGCTGAGACTTAGAAGGGGCGGCCTTCTGCAATTTTCTGATGAGCGCCGCCACCTCTTTGGCAATATCTCTGAGAGCTTTATCATTCACTCCGCGATTGGTGGCCCAGACGGGGCGCGCATCTTGAGGCCGGACGTTGGTTTTTTGGAGCCATTTGATTTCATCCCAGGCACATTCTCTGGCGATGATGGGGAAGACTATTAACTCGCCACTCTTCTGACGTTTGCGGATTATGGGTAACTCCTTCCGCGAAATGTAATCCGATGCCAGAAAATTATCGGTAATCAGCAGGATAGCCACGGCGGCCTCGGAAATAGACTGTTTAATTTTGCCTTCCCAATCCGCGCCCGCTTGAATCAGATTGTCATGAAAAAGATCAATGCGACCGAGCTTTTGCAAAACGCTGAGATGCGTTAAGAGTTTGTCCTTTCTAGTTTTATCTTTATGACTGTAGCTGACAAAAACGACAGGCTTATTTTTCTTCATCCGTCATTCCTCAAAAGTGGGATTGAGCGAGCGGTTCCCCATACGAAAATCGGATTAGAGATTTGGGACCTATCAAGCCAGAGATCAGAGGTCTTCAACAAGCGGCTCTTAAACTTGAAAGGTCTGGTTGAGCAATTGATGCCGCCGTAACAGCCGGATGATAATCAACAAGCTGCCGCACCGCAAGTTTTATATTTTGTGTGCAAGGGCTGATGAGAATAACGACAAATACGAAGAGCGCGCGTTTGCCATTCCTAAAACGCGCGCTCTTCGCTTTCCGCCGGATTCAACCGTTGTTTAGTCTACGGCAAAACTGACGTTGACCACCGCCGTAATCTCTTTTTCCAGAGACGAAGTGTCATTCATGCCCGAATCTGAAACTTCGTTTGAATCCGCCGGAGTGATCTGCATCACGCCCATGCGGGCTGAGCGGATGTTGCCAATCTGGCTGCCGGTGCTGGACGCAATCTGTTTGGCGCGCACTTGAGCGTCTTTCGCCGCTTCGCCGAGCATCTCTATCTTCAAATCGCCGAGCTTGGTGTAGTGATATTCCGGCGACATTGATTCGAGCAGGATGCCTTGATTGATCAGCTCTGTGGCCTCGCGCGCGACCTTCGCAATCTTCTCGACTTCGGTCGAGCGCACTTCCAATTCCTGTCTTAAAGAATAGCCCGTAATTTGCCCCGTGTCGTTCCCCTCACTGTCTTTGCCCGTCAGCGTGCTGGAAGAGATTGACGAAACCGTAATCTGATTTTCCGCCACGCCCTTCGAAATTAAGTATTGCTTGACGCGCGGGATGTTATCGGAAAGCGATTTGTAAGCGTCCGAAAGCTGCGGAGCCTGATATGAAACGGCTGCTTTCCAGATGACTAAATCCGACGTGATTTTCTTGCGCGCAGAACCCGTCACCGTGACGACCTGCTCTGTATTCTTTGACCGCGTGTAAGCCCACGCGAAGACGATAGACGAGAGCACCAGCGCAACCGCCAGCGCAAACCCGGCATTAAAAATATTTCCATTTCTTTCGTTGTTCATTCTGTGTTTAGCACCTCCTCGTGCCGTGAAGGAGACGCGAGGCCCCAAACCGTTTGCTGGTTCGAGCCTGTGGCTAACCACAGTGGCAGCGGCGTAGGGTACGAGGAAGAATTAGTTAAGCAGAGAGAGATGAGGCCGATTCCAAGACAGATTGCCGCAGCCTTCGTTTAGTGAACGAATGAAGTAGCCAACCACTCCCCAACATAATGGCTATTATTCCAGTTGAAATAAATAGCGGAACCGGCGGGACAAGCTCATTCCCTTTAGCCCCGCCGTGAGCATTAACGAAAATAAAGAAACCTAAAAACACCCACATCACGAAGCTTAGAATTATGACCACTGCGAGCCAGATAAGAAGTCTCGTGAAAAATAATGAATACGGCGGTTTCAGCTTTTTATGAGAGTCGAAGCCTAAAGTATTAAGCTCTTTTCTCAGCAGAAGATAAGAAATCGCCGGAACGAGAACAGCGACGAGCATAAAAAGCTGGAGCGAAAGCAGTGGAAACGTGCCGGAAGTCATACTTTTTACCGTGTGCAAATCTTAAAATTCTTAAATCTCTCTTAAGCTCCCGGCCAGCGCGCCGACGGCGGATTCCGCGAGGTCTGTGAGGGCGGTGTTTTTTTGTGCGAGGCGAAAGCGCGTGGCGACGAGATAGCCCAGACTGAGGCCGAGGCTGCTGTCGAGTTCGCACAGCTCGTCTGCGAGCGAGCGGTGCGAGGCTCTTTCAAATGCGTGTTGTAGCTCTGTCGCGACCGACTCCATGCCTTCGACGAGGACGATTTCCACTTCGCTGCCCTCGCGTGTGCGGCGGCGCGCATGCTCGCGCAAGCGGACGCGCGCTTCCTCTTGAATCCTGCCGGTCGTGATGACGGCCAGATGGCGGCTTTCCGTCTCGATCAATTCGTCAAGCGCGCGATGCGTGTGCTCGGCTGTGAAATCGCCGTCGCGCACGATAAAGAGAAAAGGCTGGCCGGAGACGTTTGCCATCAATTGCACTTCGCCGTCGGTGGAAGCCTGCCCGCCGACAATCAGCGCATCGGGGATGCCAAGCCCGTTGAGCGTACCGCGCAACTGCGCCGAGAGCCATGACCCATCCGACAGGAGCGTCGCGGCGCGTGGCGTCGGGGCGATAGTCTCTTCGATTTTTTCGTCCGCGATACGCGCGCCGCAATCGCTGCACATGGCGTTCGTGCCGGTGACGACCGCGAGCACATCCGGCGACGGCAGGCGAAAGAGCGAGCGTCCCATCTGCCTGCAACTGACGGAGACTTCGCGTTGCAGGAGTCCCGCGTCCGCGAGGCTATTTATGAGCGATGCAGTTGTGCCGTCGTCTTCCTGTTGCGCCAGCAGCTCTGCGATGCGACCGTCCGCCTGCGCTTCGACGACGCGGCGCAGGAAACGTCTCGCGTCCGGATTCTCAAGCGTTTCCAGAGCGCGTTCATCACCGCGCGGCTTTGGCTCATCAATCGGGTTTTCGTCGCGCGCGTGACGCGCCATAAAGCGCGAGAGTCCGGCGGGCACTGTTTGCTCCTCATGCTTCCATGCGGCAAGCTCTTGCCCTGTGAACTCTTCCCTGCCCGCGCTCCTGCGCGCGGCTTCGAGCGCACGATAAATGTGCAGGCAGAAAGCCTCAAGCTGCCTGTGCGGTTCCATAGTCTCAGCGTCGTGTATGATTCCGGCGCGCATGCCAGCCAGCTCGTCTTCCTCATTGCCGAAGATGAGAAAGAGAACGTGATCGTCAAAGCAGAACAGGTCGCCGCGCACGTAAAGCGCAGCATCTTCGGCCTCAGTGCGCGCGGCGATGGCGCGCTCCATCTCAGGCACGCGCTCGCGGCTTCCAAGCGCCAGCTCGTATGCCCTGAGCCGTGCCGAATGAATCAGCGGGACAAAGCCCTGGTCTTTCAACTGTTCCAAAAGCGAAAGCCTTGTCGCTCCGTCAACGCTCTGACTCGAAATATTTTTTTCTACAAGCAGCATGTCGCCAGAATCCTCTCTTTTGTCTTCGCCTTGTGCCGCGCATGCTATCACGCCATGCGGAAAAATTTCCACGTTCCGGCGTCAAGCGTGGCAGCAGATTGACCGACCCTGTGTGGGGATGAGACGAATGTATGCTCTTGCTTCATTTGCATCATGCGTGTGCGAGCGATTCGTGACCCCTTTTGATTCGCATTACTGCTCGCGCGTGTGCGTCGTCACGGAACAGTCACATTGCTTCTTGTAATGAGCATCATTGGCCTATAGAATCCCTTTTGTGTTTAGGTAATAACCCCTCTTTGCTGCAAAGCAATTCCCTAAAGCAATAAAAAGTTTAATAAGAGGAAAGCAAAATTCCCCGTCTATGATTTTTAAAAGAATGTTTCCCTGCGCGCTCGCGGCCTGCTGCGCGCTCACGATGCTGGCGGCGACGGCTGCCGCACAGACAGATTTTCCAAGCCCGCGTCAAACCACTACGATTCAATCAGGCGACATCTCAAGACTGGAAACCGATCCGGTGATTATCTCTGAGGCAACGGCTGCGGACAGGTTGTCAGCCTACAGCGTTCACAATAGCCCAGCGACGCGTCTGAATCAGATGTTGATCGCGGCGATAGATACGCGTCTGGGCGCGCCATACGTTTACGGTTCGTCAGGGCCGCGCGTCTTCGATTGCTCGGGCTTTGTGTGGAGCGTTTATCAATCTGCCGGAATCAGTTTTGAGCGCGGAAGCGCACGCACGCTCTGGTCGCGCTTTGCGCCCGCCGGTCAAGACGAGCAATTCAAGTTCGGCACGCTCGTCTTCTTTAGCAACCAGACGCACATCGGCATCGTCGCGGACGAGAAAGGTTTTTATCACGCCTCGCGCAGCCAGGGCGTCATCTACTCGCCATTCAACAAATACTGGTTAGAGCGCATAGACGGCTTTCGCCGCGCGCCCGTTCCCGTCCAAACTCTGTCTGAATAACTTCCGAAGAAATTAAAAAGCCAACGCTGCTTGAATTCAAGCAGCGTTGGCTTTTTCGTGTGCGGGAAATGTCGTGACCGGAATTATCTTCTTGACTTCACCGGCAATGCGCGATCCGTATCAAGTGGAATCGGGTTTGACACCGCCAGCATAACGTCAACGCGGCGTATCTGGCCGGGGATGTTAACCGTTCGCGCGAAAATGTGATCTTGTATATCTTTCGCTTCTGCCAATGGATTAACCGCACGCACCAGTGCAGCTTCACCCGCTACTATGGGAGCGGCCATTGAAGTTCCAGACCAGTTTGCGTAACGGTTATATGGAGCGGGGCTGATGATGCGTTCGCCCGGAGCCATGACGAAAACCCATGGGCCGCGTGAAGAGAAGATGGACAGCACATCACTGCTGTTGCTGGCCGCGACGGGAATGACTTCTCTGCCTATTCTGTTGGGTTCAAGGAAAGCAATGGCAGCAGGATATTGATACGCCGTCGTTCCGGTATTTCCGGCAGCCACGACCGCGACCGCTCCGTTCAAAGGCAAGTTGCCGCCGTCCAGCTCTTCTTGGCCTTCAAGAAAATCATAAAACGCGTCGTGAATTACCCCTGTTTCATTCGAGGTGCTGAGGCTCAGGTTAATCACATGCGCTCCATGTGCGACCGCGTATTCCACTGCCCGCGCGACGATAAAGGCATCCGTGCGTCCCTGCACATTTAATACGCGCAGCGGCATGATCTTGGCTTCGGGTGCGACCATCGCGATGATTCCCGCCACATGCGTGCCATGCCCGAACGGGCCGATCTGCGGATTGCCCTCTTCGCTCGGGTCGTTATCTTGACCGATAAAGTCATAGCCCGGAACCAGTCTTCCGGCAAACGCCGGATGATTAAAATCAATGCCGGTATCAAGCACGGCTACGACCACAGGCGTTGGCTGCCCGTTGACCATCGCGGTGCCGCGCGTCACCTGATGCGCTTCATCAAGGCGGATCACGCCTCTGGCCCATTGGCCGTTAGAGGCTTTGCGCCCGGCGGCGACAGGAGAATAAGAATCGCCGACGCTCCACGTAGGCCGCGCTGCTTCCGGCGCGCTGAGCCTAAAATTCGGCTCGGCAAAGTCTATGCGCAAAGTGTCTGCGGATAATTGCGCGACCTTCTGCTCAACCGTCGAGCCGTCTGCAATCTGCATCAGATAGCTCGGCGGGACGGCTCCGGTCTGCGAGATGGGCACGGGATTCAGCCCGTACATCGCTGCGACCGTAGCGATGTCAAAGTTAGGCATGAGCGCCACAATCACCTGATTAGGAACATAAGCTTCTTCGACCAGATACGTGATTCTGGATTGTGCGTCAGACCCATCCTGCATCCGCGCTGGCTGGATGGCAACAAGGCCGATAGCCAGCACCAGCGCGACGAGCGCGATTAATCTGGTCAGCGTATTGCGGCTTTTAATTCTTATCATGTCGGTCAATCACTTTTGAAGCTTGATGAGCCGTTGAACTCAATCAGCCGTTGATGCTCTGTGACTCGGGGGCTTTGGTTGTTACCGCTTATGCGAATCAAGGGTAGAAATAAATTCGCTGCTTTTCTTTGCGCTCTTTGCGTCTTTTCTCTTT
>JACMLC010000488.1 GCA_014379795.1 Pyrinomonadaceae bacterium | reverse complement strand
TGCGCACTATCGCGGCGACCACCTGGGCTGAGTACAAAAAATATTTCGAGAAGGATGCGGCGCTGGCGCGACGTTTTCAGGTCGTCAAGGTCGAAGAGCCTGATGAAGAAAAAGCTATTTCGATGATGCGCGGTTTGACGGAGATGATGGAGCTTCATCACAAGGTGCGCGTGCTTGACGAAGCCGTCGTGGAATCGGTCAAGCTCTCGCATCGCTACATCTCCGGTCGGCAGCTTCCGGACAAATCCGTCAGCGTGCTTGATACGGCGTGCGCGCGCGTCGCCATCGGGCAGGGCGCGACGCCTTCGTCCGTCGAAGATTCGCAGCGTCGCATAGACCGGCTCGCGACGGAGATGGGCGCGCTTGAGCGCGAAGTCGTCACCGGCACGGATCATGACGAGCGGATACAAGAATTGAAGGCCGCGAAGACGGAAGAGGAAACGCGGCTCGCCGGACTCAAAGAGCAATGGGAGAAAGAGCGCGCTCTGATTGAGCGGATTCGAGACATTCGCACACAGCTTGAAGAGCATGCTAAAGGAAAAGCTGCGGCGGCAGCAGGAGGAGCGGCGAGCGGCAACGGCGCGGGTGGCGATAAAGCAACTGCCGCACCTGCAACGGCAACTGCGGAAGCGGCTGCGGGCGCAGCGCAGGCTGCTCCGGCAGGAGTCGCAGGCGCGGCTCAGCCGGGAACGGCTGCCGATACAGCATCGCCTTCATCTGAAGCAGGCGCAGCCGCACCCGCTCCCGCGATTGATGTCGAAGCTTTGCGCGCAGAGCTTTCAAAACTTAATGACGAGCTGGCAGAGTTGCAGGGCGAGAATCCTTTGATGCAGGCGACCGTGAACGCGCAGACTATCGCGGAAGTCATTTCCGGCTGGACGGGGATTCCTGTCGGCAAGATGCTGACGGATGAGATCAATGCTGTACTGGCTTTGCATGAGCGACTCGCGCAGCGCGTCATCGGTCAATCGCACGCGCTCGAAGCCATCGCACAACGTATCCGCACGGCTCGCGCTGGCCTGACAGACCCGCGGCGCCCGGTCGGCGTCTTTCTGCTGGTCGGCACGAGCGGCGTCGGTAAGACAGAGACGGCTTTATCGCTGGCCGATACTCTTTACGGAGGCGAACGCAATCTCATCTCCATCAACATGAGCGAGTATCAGGAAGCGCACACGGTCTCGTCGCTCAAAGGCTCGCCGCCGGGATATGTCGGTTACGGCGAGGGCGGCGTCTTGACCGAAGCCGTGCGGCGCAAACCTTATTCGGTCGTGCTGCTCGACGAAGTCGAGAAGGCGCACCCTGACGTGATGGAGCTTTTCTATCAGGTCTTTGACAAAGGCATGCTCGAAGACGGCGAAGGGCGCGAGATTGATTTTAAGAACACTGTCATCCTGCTCACGTCCAACGTGGCGACCGATACGATCATGAAGCTTTCGGCAGACCCGGACACGCGGCCTGAGCCGGAAGGCTTGGTGGAAGCGATTCGGCCTGAGTTGATTAAAGCTTTCAAGCCCGCGCTACTGGGCCGCATGGTCGTTGTCCCTTATTACCCCATCTCCGACGACGTGATGCGCGAGATCATCAAGCTCCAATTGGGGCGCATCGGCAAGCGTCTGGAAGAGAATCACGGCGCGGAATTTTCTTATGACGAGCAGGTCGTGCAGGAAGTCGCGAATCGCTGCAAAGAGGTCGAGAGCGGCGCGCGTAACGTTGACCATATCCTGACCAGAACGCTGCTGCCTGCGATGTCCGGCGAGTTCCTTTCGCGGATGGCGACCGGTCAGGGCGTCACACGCGTCCACGTCGGCGTCTCAGACGGTGGGCAGTTCAAGTATGACATCACATAGGCTTCAAGAGCCTTTGAAAAATTGATGAGCGGATACCTCCTAAACGGAAAACTTCGTGCCGCATGGCGCGCGCCTTTCGAGGCTTCATACGGGCAAAGCTTTGCGCATGTGCGTGCCCATGCGGGGCCGGAAGCGGATTGTCGTCTCGCTGCGTTGGGCGTGCTCGCGCTCGCCGTAAACGAGGAGACGATCTTCTTTTCCGAGAGGCTGAGGGAAATGTCCGAGACTGCGCAACTGGCAATCGTCGGGCACGAATTGGCACACACAGTACAGCTTGCGCGCGGCGGAAGCGATAGCCGCGAGGCTCTGGAAGCAGAAGCCTGGCGCGCCGCCTGGGCTGCGCTGCGCGGCGAAAGGTGCGAGATACGCTGTGGCGCACGGCAAGAGTCCCCTCTGGCAGCCGTCGCTTTAGTGATGGACGCACACGGCTCCAATTATTTCAAGATCTTTGATACGCTGGCCTCGCTGAAGGTCACGATAATTGAACTCATCAAGCCTCTGACCTACGAAAAAATGCTGGACATCATGCTGGATACTAAGATGGCTAAAGAGAAGGATTTTGTAATTCAGGCGCACGGGACGCAGTTCGGATTTCTGATTCCGATTACGCAGGTCACGAACAAAAATGATACGGTGTCCAAGCCGAAAAATGCTCAAACAAACCTGCTCCGCCAGTTAAGATTGCTGGCGGAGTTAATCAAGGAATACAAAGAGGCGGGTGATGACCTGCAAAAACTAAAGGATATAGTGAATAAAAAATCACTTCCTCCGGTCTCCGATGTCGCGTCGGCCAAAGCCGCCATCGAGCGGGAGATAGGGCGGCAGAAAGTGATGGTCGGGCTTGACAGCGTTGATGACATCTTACGCATAGTCAAGAAGATGGATGCCGTCAAAGCCATCCAGCGC
>JACMLC010000487.1 GCA_014379795.1 Pyrinomonadaceae bacterium | reverse complement strand
TCGTGAACTCTTTCCTTTTGCATCAAAGACCACACAAATTGCTATTAGTCTCGACAGGCAACGTCCGAAATTCGGAATTGGAAGCCATCTTCACAGCAAATCTGGAAAGTATCGCCGATAAATTCGACACCTTCGATTTCATCGAAATAAGCCAACAGGCAATAATCTTTCATGTCTAAGGCACGCCTCATCCTTCCCTAAATATTTCAACTTACCGAATACAAACAAGCTTCCTTGAGTTATAACAATCTGGCTGAAGATTCTAACTGTCTGGTTAAAGATTTAGCCCGCGCGCTCCTTGCGGAACATTCGGGGTTGGCGAGTGTCTAAGCATTATTATTAGCGAAAAAATGTGGATGGCGGAGAAGCGATGCTCAATATCGAAGCATTGAAGAAGACTTATCCGGGCGGCGTGCAGGCGTTGAAGGGAATCAGTCTGGAAATTCCTGCGGGGATGTTCGGATTGTTGGGGCCGAACGGCGCGGGCAAGACGACTTTGATGAAGATACTGGCGACCTTGCTCGAAGCGGACGCGGGCGCGGCGCGGATGAACGGCGTGGATTTGATAAACGACAAGACGAGCGCGCGCGGGATGCTCGGATATTTGCCGCAGGAGTTCGGGCTGTATCCGACGCTGACGGCTGAGCAGACGCTTGATTATTTTGCACGGCTCAAGGGCGTGACGGATAAAAAAGAGCGCAAGAGATTAATGGGTGCGCTGCTCGAAAGAGTCAATCTGGCGGACGTGCGCGGGCAAAGGGTCGGCGGATTTTCCGGCGGGATGCGGCAGCGACTTGGAATCGCGCAGGCTCTCATCGGCCAGCCGGATTTGATTATCGTAGACGAGCCGACCGCCGGACTCGATCCGGAAGAGCGTGCGCGTTTTCATAACCTGCTCTCCGAATCCGTCGGCGAGAGCGCTGTGGTCATCCTCTCGACGCACATCGTCTCGGATGTCTCAAGCCTGTGCAGCCGGATGGCGATTATTCGAGCGGGCGAAATCCTCGCCGCTTGCGCGCCGCACGAGGCCGTCAAACGGCTCGCGAATGCGGTCTGGGAAGCGTCCGTGCCGCGCGAGCAGGTCACGGCCTTGAAAGCGCGCTACCGGATTATCTCTTCCAGAATGTCCGATGGCTTGATGCGCTTGCGTGTCATCTCAAAGGACGGGCGAGCGCCGGGCGCAGAATTTACGCCCGCGACTCCGACGCTCGAAGACTATTATTTAACCCAAGTCGGTAGTTAATCTATTGCCACTAGCTAAAGCTAGTGGAGACCTTGCGTCACAGAAAGTTGGCTTTAGCCACAGGATAATAAAATCTTCCGTTTGGCTAAAGCCGGAAGCGGGAAACCCTGTTCCCACTAGCTAAAGCTAGTGGCAATAGAATAAATCTACCCAAACCGAGAGCTGCTTAAAATGAGAAGCCCCGCACTGATGGCCTTCGGCGCAGTCTTTCAAACCGAAGTCCTGCTCAACACCAAGCGCGTCGCGCCTTATGCGATGGCAATCCTTTGTGGGGGTAATGCCCTGCTATGGTGGGGCTGGGGACCGGCCACCGGGCGCGGCTGGGCTATAAACAGCGACTTTTTCATTACAGGCGTCCTCCCGGTCTATTCTTTCATGACGTTGCCTCTGTTCACCGCCCTCATCATGGCAGACCCTGTGATCAGGGACTTCCGCACCGGCGTCGCCCCGCTCATTTTTTCAAAGCCTTTGAGCCGTGCCGAATATCTTCTGGGAAAGTTTTTCGGCAACTTCTTCGTGCTGGTGTGCTGTCAGTCAGCTTTCGTGATAATGCTATTTGCGCTTCAGGCATTCCGCAGACCGGGCATGGTTGTACAGGAGGTGCGGGCGCTTCCTTACTTAAAACACTTCCTTGTTTTCGTGGTCATCTCCCACTTAGCTCTGGCCGCCTTCTACTTTACGGTCGGAACTCTGACGCGCAATGTCAAAATCGTATACGGCTTAGGAGTCTTCTTTTACCCTCTCTACATCACCTATCAGGTCGTCTTATTAAAGAGATTGCCGTCGCACTGGAAAAGTGTGCTCGATCCCTTGCTGATGAACTGGGGGGACAAATCTTTTCATAGCCGCAGCGCCGAGTGGGCCAATCAATTCATAGCCACTTACGACTCAAACCTCATCGCTAATCGCGCGTTGATGCTGCTCATCACGATTATTTGCCTGACGATTCTTTACCTGCGCTTCTCAAAGACGGAGCGTGTCAGTAAGGTGGAAGACACAAGCAAGCTTGCGCTGCTCAATCTCTCAACCAGAGTCGAAGAAATTTATAACGATGCTCAAGATTTCCCATCAGCGCGAAATGAACAGTTTGAATTTGAAAAAGATGCTGTCACAGAGCCGCCCGCGCTTCCCGTTGTCAGCGTCGTCAATCAGGGCGCGCGGGCGCATTTGAAAAAGCTGGCGGCGGCGCTCGGCATAGAGTTTCGCCTGCTGCGTGCAGAGCGCAGTCTTGTCTTGCTCATCCCTCTGGCAGGGTTTCTCGCGACGCTGGAACAGGCTTTTTATGTGGTCGTGCCGGAAGTCTCTTATTCAGCCTCGTATGCGAGCGGCACTGCTGGCGGGCTGTCGCTCTTTTTGTACGGCATGGCGGTTTTCTACACTGGCGAAGCGATGCATCGTGACCGCGAAGTGAGAATCCAGCCCGTGCTGTGGAGCGCGCCTGCTCCGAATCTTGTCCTGCTGCTCTCGAAATTTTTGGCTACCGTCCTGCTCGCGCTGTCATTAATCGCGATGGTCGCTGTGGCTTCCATCACGATCCAGATTTTTAGAGGGCACACGCCCGTAGATTTCTCAGCGTACCTGTCCGTTTATACGATCATCCTGATTCCGAGCGTGATTTTTATCACCGGCATTTCCGTTATGTTGAATGTGCTGCTACGGGATAAATACCTGACGTATGCCGTGAGCTTGGGGCTTGGCATCGGGCTGTTTTACCTGTACGGGCAAGGCTATAACCACTGGCTCTACAATCCTGTGCTGTACAAGCTCTGGACTTATGCAGACCTGACGGGCGCAGGCAATAGCCTCACACGCATCCTGATTCACAGAGTTTACTGGCTGGCAATCACGAGCGCGTGTCTCGCGCTCGCGCACCTCTGTTTTGAGCGCAAAGCTGCCAGAGGGTTTATCGTCAACAATCGTTTGAGCAGCGCGGGTTGGTCAAGTTTGATAGCCGTCGTTTCAGTAGCCGCAGCCGTCATCGCAGGTTTGAGCATTTCATCTATGCACTGATCTCAATAGCACGAAGAAGTTTCGCGCAAAGGCGCAAAGGCGCAAAGAAGGCGCAGAAGAATATAAGAAGAATGCTTTCTTTAATCTTTGCGTCTTTTCTTTGCGCCTTTGCGGGAGATGTTCTTTGCCTATCTCTCTTTTAATAGCTACTTGAAATAACAATCCCAAAAATAAATTTGAAAGCAATAATCGGATAGAACGTCGCGCGGTTCATGCGTAAAATGATTTTTATGATGAACAGGAAAATTACCACACAGGAACAAAGCGGCGAATGGCAGTGGCAAATCGTCCAAACCAGAAACCGTGAGTTTGATAACTTGTTTTTCTTTGGCGTGCGCTCGACGGGGATTTACTGCAAGCCTTCGTGCGCGGCGCGGCGTCCGAAACGCGAGAACACAATGTTTTTCGCCTCTTGCGCTGAAGCCGAAAACGCGGGTTTCCGCGCCTGCCTGCGCTGTCATCCGAAAGCGGAAAACGCGCGCAACGCGAACGCAGAATTGATCGTGCGTGCCTGCGAAATAATCGAAAGCAAACGGGACGACGAAATCTCGCTGGAATTTTTAGCGGCGGAATTAAACGTCTCTCCGTCGCATTTGCAGCGCACGTTCAAGCACGCGCTCGGCGTCTCGCCAAAGGAATTTGCCGACGCGCAGCGTCTGGAAAATTTCAAGCGGCAAGTTAGGCAAACGGATGTCACGACGGCGATGTATGAAAGCGGTTTTGGTTCGAGCCGTGCGCTCTATGAAAAGGCCGAGCAGAATTTGGGCATGACTCCGGCAGTTTATCGCAAAGGCGGCAAAGGCGTTCACATACGCTTTGCGACCGCCGACAGCAGCCTCGGCAAGTTGCTCGTCGCGGCCACCGGCAAAGGAGTTTGCGCCGTCGCCTTCGGCAACACAGCTCAAGAATTGACAGCAAATTTAGTCAAGGAATTTCCCGCCGCAGAAGTGCAGCCGGACAAAGACGATTTGCAAAATTATGTGCGGGCGATTGTCGAACATTTAGACGGGACGCGACGAACGCTCGACCTGCCGCTCGATTTGCAGGCGACGGCTTTTCAACTGCAAGTGTGGGCGGAACTGCGCCGCATTCCCTATGGTGAAACGCGCTCGTACAAGCAGATCGCCGAGAGCGTCGGCAACGTCAAAGCCGTTCGCGCCGTCGCCCGCGCCTGCGCTTCAAATCCGGTTGCGCTCGTGACTCCGTGTCACCGCGTCGTCGGCGCAAACGGCCAATTAAGCGGTTATCGCTGGGGCACCCGCCGCAAACAGATGTTGCTCGACAAAGAGCAGTCAACCCGCAATGGCGGCTAACGCCGAAAACTTAAAATTCCAACCGGACAAGTAAAAAAAAGGCGGCCCCGTAGGCCGCCTTTAAGTTCGAGTCTGTGGATTTACAGTGTTACTGCTCAGACACAAAATTCACGTTCGAGAGGTCGTTATTGATCAGCAACTGCTGAGAGACGAAGGTATAGAGCTTGGAGCGCGCTGCGATGGTGTACATCCCGCCGGTCGCGACATTGTTAAAGCGATAATAGCCCGCTCCGTTTGTGTGTGCGATGCGTGTATTACCGTTTGAGTCGGTGATCGTCACGCGGGCATTAAAGACTGCTCTGCCGCTCAACGTGGTGACGCGACCGGATATTGTCGCAGGAGCTGACGTTGCGCTCGGACCCTGAACTTGAACGGTGATTGGCGCTCCCGTCTTATAGAAGCCAACCGTTGCATTCATGGTCGCCGGCGGACGATTAGAATCAAAACGGAAGTTATACATGGTGCCCCAACGAATGGCGTTCGCGTTCGGATTCTGGGCAAGGGTTTCCGAACTCCAGGTCATCAGACCGGCGGCCTGCGTCTGAGTCCATGGCGCGCTGCTAAAACCCGTATTGCCCACCGTTCCATCGCCTGTCCATCCGGGATGCTGTGGCGGCGCGTGGAATCCGATGTTGCTCAAAGTAACTCCGGCTCCCGCAGGTACGCCGAAAGATTGAATACCGCGATCCATGTTCTGGTTATAGATTGCGTACTCGTAATGCCAGACTCCGGGCGCCGTATTCGTCACTTTGTAGGCAACTATTCCAACACCATCTGTTCCGGGGGCCGGTTGTATCTGGACAAACGTAGCTCCTGTCCATGCTTCAACGGCTGCTTTCATTCGCACCGTCGAGGCGGCGGGAGAAAAGCTAAAAGGACTGCCAGTGCCCGTGACATTGTACCTTCGATACGAGACGTTGTTGTTCATGTTGCACTGTGTGGGATTCGTCACGCACCATGCATACTCGTGCGGCGTGACATATTGTCCCTCGGCATAATAGGTGGCGCCGGGATTCTGCGTTGTGCTCAGGTCACTGATGTTCGTCAGAATCCTGTGCAATGGGCCTGATGCGTGCGAATGGCCGGTGTGATTGTTATTCGGCGTCGCAGAATCATTTCGCGGGTAAGCGCCGGTAAACGGATTGATCCAGGCGCGCGAACCCAGATTGGGTCCGGCATTCAGGCTGGCATCATAAGGGTCTGAACATCCTGAACCAAGTGCAGAGCCGCCAGTCCCGTTACACCCAAAGCCGCAGAGATTTTGGGTCAAGGCCGTGAACGCATGTTTGACGTAGGATTGACCAATCTGTTCAAAGCGCTCATTGTTCGTTGCGCCCCCGCTCATCCGATACATGTTTTGCGGAATCACAGGGTGGTCATTGTTTGGGTTTTGGAACCAGTTCAAGTTCACCACGCCTGCGTTGCAAGAGTCAGTTCCTACGGCGAGGCCGACTTGCGTTCCATTGCTGGCGCCAAATTGCGCCAGCCCATTCAGGTCTCCGACGATGACATCCGGCCCCGGCACAGTCCCGGTCTCGGGGCTTAGGGCAGGCATGGAAGTTGATTTGGCTTCGCCGTCAGCAATCTGCGTGATTTCGATGGCGCGCATGGTCGCGGTGATAGAGATTTGCCCGACTACAGACCCGGCATCTGACGGACGCCCAAGCTCTGTGGCAAACTCTTTTGATAACACCAGCCTTCCCATCTGGACGCTCAGCGAACGCGCGCTGGCATCGTAGTCGAATTGATGTCCTTCAATATTGAAAAAGACGAACCCCGTTTTTCCGTCACGAACGACGAGATCAGCGAAATCAGATGGTCCACCCCATGACATCTTCTCGATGACGAGCTGTTGATACGAGGCATTCATTTTTGCCGGAAGCGCCGCAGGACTTTTGGGAACGAGTCCCATTGAGCTGGGCAAGGGGCCGCGCAACTCATTGTTAAAAACAATGACTGTAAAAAAAGAATTATTCTCCACGTCAAAACGCAAGAGGCTCGACCTCGGTTCTTTCGCGCCGGAGCCGGTCGCATTGAGCCGGTTCAAATCGAGTTCCATCGCGACGCTGCCACTCGCCACGATCATTTTTTCAAGTGTCCCGCTATTGCCTTGCGGGACGCTTTGATTGCTCCCGGGTAATAAAAGAGTCGCCCCGTTGCTAAAGAGACCAAGCAACGGAATCATAAAAGCGATGATAATTGTCTTTAACATAAATTCGCCTTCCAGCCACTTGGGCTTTGCAAAGTGATGAACCTTAATTTGTAGCGGTTACGTAGATTTTACTGTTTCAGTGCATTGCTCTATAAAGCTATGCGCTTTCAGTTGCAATCCACTCCGCTGAAATACATTTCATGTTGTGGCATTAATCCATTCATGACGGGGCATTTCAGCAAGTTTTTAATTCTGAGAGGAAGCGCGACTTTCAGTCATCGCCGTAATCCGTGCCCTTTCAGTGCACAGTGGTGGGGTTTCTTATACACTCATTTAGGTGCTTTAATCAAGTCAGGTATAGTATGTCTTTCTGCCGAAGTTCCGGTGAAGAATTGAGACCGATTTATGAAAAGTGGTTGTACCGGCCAAGAAGTGAAGAAACAGCGTTCGATTGAGCTTCCTGTTTTAAAAAATTCTCCGGTTCAGAAAGACGGTATCCGCGACTCACGGGCTAGCCGCTGGCGGGCGGTGGCTCTCATTACTCTTACCCTTCTAATGATCGCGCACATCATTCAGTGGCGTCTCATGGGTCGGACGATTTCGCCAATCGAGCCTTCCGAGACCATGTATACGCTCCAACGCGGTGCGGTCAACGCGGGATTTATCTTCTTTACTCTGGCGATCTTAGCCACGCTCATCTTCGGGCGTTTTGTCTGCGGCTGGGGCTGTCACATTGTCGCCCTACAGGATTTCTGCGCGTGGCTGCTAAAGAAAGTTGGTCTCACACCAAAGCCGTTTCGGTCGCGGTTGTTGGTCTACGTGCCACTCATCGCCGCGCTCTATATGTTCGTTTGGCCCACCGCCTATCGCTACTTCGCAGCGCCGGAGAACGAGCCGCTTATTCCCCAGTTTACCAATCATCTGGTGACCAGCAATTTTTGGGAAACTTTCCCCACCGTCGCCGTCGCCATTCCTTTTCTCTTCATCTGCGGATTCATGACCGTCTACTTTTTGGGGCAGAAGGGATTCTGCACCTACGCCTGTCCTTATGGAGGCATCTTCAGTCTCGCCGACAAGATTGCGCCCGGAAAGATTCGCGTCACTGACGCCTGCAATCAATGCGGGCATTGCACGGCTGTCTGCACCTCAAACGTACTGGTTCACGCAGAGGTGAAACAGTACGGGATGGTTGTTGATCCGGGCTGTATGAAGTGCATGGATTGCGTCAGCGTCTGTCCTAACGACGCTTTGTATTTTGGTTTTGGAAAGCTGGCGGTCGGAGTCCCGAAAACGATTACGAAAAACTATTCTCTGACGTGGCCGGAAGAAATCTTTGGAGCGGTCGTGTTTCTTTCGAGCTTTTTGGCCGTCTGGGATGTCTACCAACTCGTTCCCATGTTGATGGCGCTTGGAATTGCTACGGTCACGACGTTTCTCGCTCTTAGAACATGGAGATTATTCCGGGCCAAAGACTTGTCTTTCTACCGTTTTAATTTGAAAGCGTCCGGCAGAATTCGAAAAGCGGGATGGGCGTTTTTGAGTTTCGCCCTTGTGTGGATTGGCTTGAATGCACACAGCGGCTGGGTGCGCTATCACGAACGCGCGGGAGCGCTGGCATTTGAAAACATACGGATTCCAGACGAGCTAGCTCTGGCGCGGACAAATCCAGATCAGTGGATCAGCCCGGGCGAACGCCAGAACATCGTCGAAGGAAAAGAACATCTCCGCGCCGCTGTGGATGCCGGTTTATTCGTCAACAGCCATGCGCTGCCAAAGCTCGCGTGGGTTGAATATCTGTCCGGCAACACGGAGCAAGCCGTCCAGTTGCTCGGCATAGCCGCAGAGCATCAACACGGGCAGGGCAAAGCTTTGAGCTTCTATTATCGCGGCGCGATCCTCAATCGTTTGGGGCGTTACGACGAGGCGTTAACGAGTCTCGATCAGGCTCTGGCCGAAGCGTCCGATTTAATTCTCGCGCGTGAGGAAAGAGGCGAATCGCTCTGGCAGCTCGGGCGCAAGCAGGAAGCCATTGCAGCATGGAGCGATGCCGTCCGGCGCAATCCCGGTCTTCCTTTAGCGAATAATCTACTCGCCGGCGCAGCCGCGTCGGTAGGCCAATCCGAAGCCGCAACCGCTTATGAAAAACAAGCCGACCAACTCACTCCCCCGGATCCGTTTTTTCATTGGATGGTGGCCTTAAGATTGCAAAACGTAGGGATGAACGCGCTTGCCGAAAAACATTTTCAACGAGCCATCCAACTTAATCCTGCATTCAGGGCACGCCGGAACTTGGTCACAAAAGGCCAATCCGGGAAGAATGAAAAAACAGGCTCAGCTATTTTTGCAATCACGAGTTAGAACGAGCCGGGGAAGATTGTGAAGAATGCCTTCAGGGAAAACACTTCACCCACCTACCCATTTCTTCTAATCAGGGTAAATGCCAGATGTTTACATTTAAGTTCGATGGGTATAGAGTGCAACACCATCACAGGGAAATTGAATGGCAAGCCAGCACTTTGTTTTTACTTGCTTGACCACACTCACATCTATTTCACTTAACTGCCGGATCACACTCAAGAGCATAACTTCCCATTTATATTAGGACTTACGCAAAGGGGCAAAAATCTTGATAATTAGCGCATGGCTCTCAACCCAAGACCCACGCGCTTAGATTATTGTCAGTATCTGGTGAGCAGCCAGATCAACTATACGCTGACGAACTTTGCTGACCACTCGCTCAAGTTCAGTCATGACCAACTGAACCGATACTTACGTGATGACAAACTAACGCCCTGCTTGGTATGGGAACAGACCAAAGGACAAATCATCACTTCGCCGAATGGTTATTTGATCTTTGACGACACTGTGGCGGACAAGAACTATTCTCGTTCTATCGAACTGGTACGCCGGCAGTGGAGCGGCAACACGCATTCAATCATTCGCGGCATCGGCATCGTGACGTGCCTTTACGTCAACCCTGAACTCGACAGGTTTTGGCTCATTGACTATCGGCTCTTCGCTCCCGAGGAAGATGGCAAAACGAAACTCGTCCATGCCACAGAGATGTTCGATTCAGTCATCCAGCAAAAGCAGCTTGAATTTCGCTGTGTGTTGATGGATACGTGGTACGCCGCTCGTAAATTCATGCTGCACATCGAGAGAAATGGCAAGATTTACTATGGCCCCGTGCAAGCTAACCGCCAGGTGGATGAAGGAGACGCAACCGTGGTCACTTACCAGCGAGTAGATTCGCTCGCATGGAGCGAAGAAGAAAAAGCGCGCGGTAAGAATGTCCACGTCAAAGATTTCCCGAAAGGTCATCGCTTGCAATTGTTCCGGCTCGTGGTCTCTTCAGACCGCACGGATTATGTCGTCACCAACGACATGACTCAAGACTCGACGGCTGAGACACAACGGGTGTGTGCCATCCGCTGGAAGATTGAGCAGTTGCACCGCGAAGCCAAACAAGTGACCGGCCTTGAGCGTTGCCAATGTCGCATGGCAAGAATCCAACGCAACCACATCGCGTGCGCGATCTTAGTGTGGTGTCGGTTCAAAGAACTGGCATATCAAACAGGACGGACGGTCTATCAAATCAAGTTCGGTCAACTCTCGGATTACTTGATTGAGCAATTGAAATCCCCGTCCGTCAAAATGGCTCTTGCGTAAGTCCTATATATAATTCCGCATTTTCAACGCTTTGCAGGAAAAGAGATGACCTTCAGATTCTAAATGCTATTGACAACCAAGTCGAAAGGTAATATTTTGCGCGCGTTTGATCCTTACACTTCTTGAGTTTCGAGTATCACTCGCTTGAGTTCGTAGCTATCCGATACCTCATGTTCTATCCGACAAGCCTATGAGCGACAGTTCTTGGATTGGCTGGCAAGGAATAATAGCCCACCCCAATTCTCCAGCAGGCGGAAGCGGCCCCGGAGGGTCTCGGAGTCCTCGTCCGCTGGGACTAAGCTTTAGTTTTCACTTCAGCGTGCGCCTATACGTTCGCCTTCCCGCTCGGCTTTCTCAGGTGTTAAACGACGCCGCCGAGTTGAGTCAGAAGACTGTCGGCATTATCAAGGATTTAGCTATGGTGGAATGGACAGGAATTCTGGACGAAACAGGATTAGAGGGTGAATGGCGATTGCTCACTGTCATCTGGTTTTTGGAATATGAACCACCGGGTCTCGGGAAATGGAGCATAGAGGCTGGCGTACCGCTGGTAACAATCACTTCTGAGGACTATGCACACGACTTGCAGAAGAAACCCAACTATCAGGAAACATTACAAAAGTTCAAACAAGAGCATCCAATACTCGCTGTCATCAAGGCCGGAGATCAAACGTCAAATGATTTTCTCTTCACCGGAAAGGGTAGCGCTTCAGGGAAATATAATGCTCTGGAGTGGTTTATGGGATCGTATCACACGGACGTGACGGCCATCTCAACAAACTTGAAAGCCAAGAGCGTCAAAGTCCATGTCAAGGTTTCAAATACCTCTCATTGGCAATCTGCCACTCGCCTGCCGAAATCTTTTATTGACAAAGGACTGCCGCGTTACCTTGTTCCAAATGCTGACAGAAAGAAAATTTGGCCGGGTGGGACTTTTAAGCAAAATTTTATCTGGGAAGATACAATTAAGTACAATTGAACTCCAAGGTTTGCCACAGTGCCGCGCAGCTCGAAGCCGTCAAAGTACATGGGCCGGGGCAAATCAGTCAGAAGGCGATTCTGAGATTCTTTAATACCCCACAAGCTTTAGAGACGGCGTTTTTCTCAGGAAAATCGAAGCGGCCACACCATCCGGGATATTTATGAGACCGCTTCTA
>JACMLC010000486.1 GCA_014379795.1 Pyrinomonadaceae bacterium | reverse complement strand
TGGCTGCCGTATCGGTTCTCTTTCATGCTCTGGCACTTCTAGCATGTCCAGAAGTGTGTAGCAACTGAAAGTCTTGCACCGAAGGTGCATAGCTTTAACTAGCGGCTTGGGACAGTAAAAAGGTAAAAGGTAAAAGTGAGGAGCAAAGCATTTTAATAAACTTGGTTTCCGCCTTACTTTTACCTTCTTCATCTCTGTGCCCTCTGTGTTCTCTGTGGCTAAATTTCATCAAGAATGAGCGGCGGCTTATCGAACCGCGCGCGCAGGCGATTGATGGCATTCAGCACCTGCGGGCGACGGATGAGCCGTGTTTCAAGCGGGCGCTTGCCCGGAATGTCGAGCATGATCAAGCCCAGCAGGATGGTCAACAACCCTTGTCCCGGCACACCCGGCAGCGACATCAGCAGCCCTAAGATGATCATCACCACCCCGACCAGATTTTTCAGAATCAGCCCGCTCCAGCGCACAAGGTGGTGGCGATCCGTCCAGAACGCGCGCGAGTGCGAAGCCTGAAAGTAGGTCGGCGGAAGTTTGACGAGGATAAATGAGACGACTATCAGATTGGCTGTGAATGTGATGAGAAACATGCCGACGCCAAACAGCACATCGCGCCACGTCAAAGCGGTGACCATTCCCGTCAGCCATTCAACCAGCCTGTAAAAGAGCTTTACCATACCAATCATCGCTCACCGAAGGAGAGAATGAGAAACAGATTCATTCTCATCCGATGTCGCGCCGCGCCTTTAAGAGTTTCTCAAATATTTCACCGACGACCTGCTGAGCCGTGCCTTCAAGCTGCAAATGCCGCTCGCTGATGCCCTCCCAGAATTCATCAAGCCCACGCGCACCCGCACGCTCAAAGGCCAGCGTTTGCAGCAACAAATCAATCACGTCCGCAGTCTTTACGAGCCGCGCCTCAAAGCTCGCACGCTGCTCATAATCTTCATGCAACTCCGAGTACAACTTTTCGTGTCGCTCGCCGCAATCGCGCACGATGTCATCAAAGGCCGCACGCTCTGCCTTGCGCCTTGCGTCCGCGCCGAAATATTCCGTCGCCGTGCGCGGCATGTCCCCGACACGCACCTCCGCCCAATCATGCAAGAGCGCGATTCGCAAAAGTTTTTCCACATCCACCGCCACGCCCCGCGCGATCAGTTCATCCGCCAGCAGCATAGCGACCACCGCCACGCCATACGAATGCGCCGCCACGGACTCTGCGCCAGCAGGCAGCCCCCGCAGCATCCAGCCCGTCCGCTCAAGCCGTTTCAATCGTTGAAGCTCAATCAAAGTTGAAATCATCGCTCAACAGTTCATAGAGTTTAGAGAGTTCGTAGAGTTTAGAGAGTTCGGAAAGACTGTAGAGTTTGGAAAGTTTGTTGGTCTTTTAACTCTCTAAACTCTATGAACTCCCCAAACTCTCTAAACTCAAACAAACATTTTCCCCGGATTCAGAATGCCGTTCGGGTCAAGCGCGCGCTTGATGCGCTTCATGGTTTCGATGGTCGCCGTGTCAACGGCCATGTCCAGATATGGAGCCTTGACGTAGCCGATGCCGTGTTCGCCGCTGATAGTGCCGCCAAGCTCAATCGCGACGGCAAAGGTTTCGCGCACGGCATCGCGCGCACGGCGCACGGCTTCCTTGTCTTCGCGCTCGCACATAAAGTTGACGTGGATATTGCCGTCTCCGGCATGTCCGAAGTTGACGACGAACGTCTTGTGGCTTTGCCCTATGGCTTCGACGCGCTCGATTAGCTCAGGCACGCGCGAGCGCGGGACGACGACATCCTCATTGAGCTTGAGCGTCCCGAACTTTTTCATCGCGGGCGACAGCGCGCGGCGCACATCCCAGAGGCGGTCTTCCTCTTCACGCGTGACGGCGCGCATGACATCATAACCACTGCCCTCGCGCAGCGCTTTTTCGACCACGCGCGAAGCATGCTCGACCTCTGCGACCGCGCCGTCAACCGAGACGATTAAAATCGCGCCCGCGTTCTGGTCTAAGCCGAAAGCGAACTCCGTCTCGACCGCACGAATAGCATTGCGGTCAAGCACTTCAATCGCGACCGGAGTGACGCGCGCGCGCGTAAATCGCGTCACGCAGGCGCAGGCTTCCCGCATCGTTTTAAAAGTCGCGCGCACCGTGCGCGTCGCTTCCGGCAAAGGCAACAACTTCAAAATCGCTTCCGTAATAATTCCGAGCATGCCTTCAGAGCCGCAGATCAAGCCGGTCAAATCAAAGCCGACAACGTTCTTGCTGGTCTTCCCACCCGTCCTGATAATCTCTCCGGTCGGCATCACGACTTCGAGGCCGAGCACGTAATGTTTTGTCACGCCGTATTTGGCTGAGCGCATCCCGCCAGCGTTTTCAGCTATGTTGCCGCCGAGAAAAGAAGTTTTGTAAGAGGCCGGGTCGGGCGGATAAAAAAGATTATGAGCTTCGACTGCTTGCTGCAAAGCGTAAGTCGTGACGCCCGGCTCTGCGATGACATAGAGGTCGTCCGCGTTAATCTCTCGAATCTCATTCATGCGGTCTGTGCCGATGACGATGCCGCCTTCGACGGGAACCGCGCCGCCCGTGTAGCCGACTCCCCCGCCGCGCGCGGTGACCGGAAAACGAGCTTCATTCGCAAGTTTTAAAATCGCCGCGATCTCCTGCGCCGTGCGCGGCAGGACGACTGCTTCGGGCGGAAATTTTTCTTTGACGGCATCCTGCGCATAAGGCTCTACGCGTTCGGGATCAACCAGCACATGCTCTGCGCCGACAATCTCGCACAGGCGCGCCAGCACACTCGCATCAGAAGCAGTTGTGCGTGCGCGCGTTGTCACGGAAATCGGATTGATCGTTTGGCTCATGCTTTTTTAGCTGACGCTACTTTAACGCGCTCGACGCAAACTCATCAAATTGAAAGAAGACGAGCGAGCGGGGGCAAGCCCCTCTTCCTGACTGCGAGATAGCGCGGCTTGAGTGATTCAACCAACCAAGTCTCGCAGGTCTGGAAGGGTGCCTTGCCCCCGCTGCTTTTATTGTTTGTTAATCAGGCTTGAGAGCGGCGGTGACTGTAACTCGAATGTTTGAGGGTTTTCGCCGATGATGGCGGCGGCAAAAAATCTAGGGACGTAGCGCGCGTTCTCATCGTTGAATACGTCATCAAAC
>JACMLC010000485.1 GCA_014379795.1 Pyrinomonadaceae bacterium | reverse complement strand
TCTGTGGTAAGTGATGCCGCAACAGGCGGCGAAGAATTCTTCGAGCGCGATGTGAAAGTAATGAAAGATGACAGGGTAATAAACCAGCCCCGCCGGGTCTGCATCGCCAAAGCGTACACGAATGCGGGTTGAGAAAGGCATAAAAGCAGGACACAGGACACAGAACTCAGGACTCAGAAGAAAAACGCGCTTTGGCTTTTCATTCTGAGTCCTGTGTCCTGTGTCCTGTGTTCTCGGTTACGCTACCACTGAATCGGTCTTAGATCGGGACCGACGACGTGATTGCCTGAGAGCACGTCTATGCTGCCCTCGCGGCTCGGGTTGAACGAGGGCGGTTCGCCATTGTGTATGAAGTGAGCGCCGTACCAGACCACCACATCCTGATTGTTGATGGATTCGCCGTTGACGAACGAACCGATCTGGATGAAAGCATTCGCGCTGGTGGTTTGGTTGAAACCATCATCAAGCTCTTGTTGAAGCGGAGTCGTCCCTACGTCCCCTTTGTAGCGCAAGACCCACATATCACCGACCCCGAACGTGTCTGCATTGCCGTCCGTCGGATTCGGATTCATGATGTAGCCTTCGCTGCCGCTGCCGTTCTGAATCACGAGGCGGCGATTGTTGCCATAGTTGCGCAGCATCGTAAATTCCGTCGTCTGCGGCATCAGGAACTTCTTGCCCCGCTCAGATATATAGACGCGGTTGCCAGTGCCGACTACGTCAAAGTCGAATCGCCAGTAGACGTGGTGATGATGAGTGCTGCAAATGCAGCTATCCCTGACTGCGCCGAAGCCGAAGCGCGGGCGAATCGTGCCGTCATTCCCTAACCGCCATTCCATAATGTAGCGATACCAGCCCGCTTCCAATTCCGTCACCAGCACGGTCTCGTTATTCTGCGTGTAGATAGCGACGCCGGTGAAATTGCCCATATCGGTGCCGTTTTCCAGAGCCGTCGTCGCGGGACTCGGGCAGGAGCGAATGCCGGGCGCAAGGTCAGTTGAACCGGCAGGCGTCATAAACTGTCCTTCCTGATACTGCCAGTCGCGATATGGCCCGCACTCGTTCTGCCCGTACTTAACATTCAGAATCGGCGCGTGGCCGCGCTTGAGCACGGACTTGCCGCGATACATAACATTACGCAGCTCGATGCCGGAAGCGCGTGTGCCCGAAGACCTGTTCGCGGGTCTGATGACGAGCATCCTCCACAATTCCGTCGGTCCCTGCGTGATGATCAGTTGATGTTGTCCGGCCATATTAGAAACCGTGGACTGATTGGCATCCAAGGGCGTGCCGCACTCCGCTCCGTCGGCCTTTGAAGCCGGTGGAGCGTTTCCAGCGTAGCGCACAACCCCGCCCCGGCTGAGATTGACGCCGACGATCTCATTCTGTATCTCAGAGCCTGCATCGCCCCGCAGCCCGATTGTGATGATGCGGTCGCCGTGCGTTTTAGAAGTATCTTCGATGACAGGAGGCATCGGATGATAAGTTGCGAGCGTGCCCGCACGCAGGGCTGCGCTGAATCTCTGGTCTTCTCTCAGAGTTTTCAGAGCCAGTTCGTACTCTTCTTCATTCGGCAGAGGCTGGTAGAAAGATTCAGTCACCTTATCAACGATTGCGCCGTCAAACTTTCCTTCAGCGGTGATGACGCGATTGTTTGTGTAATCGTAAAAGGTGGCGACGAAGCGTGTCGGCGGCAGGCTGGCCTGTCCCTTGTTGTCAGCCTCAACCATCCCGAAAGAGATGAGCCTGTTGACGTTGCCGCTTAAATATTTTTGCACCTGCGCATCGCGCGTGGCCGCGCTTGATGCGGCATCTACTTGCTCTTGCGTCGGCCCGTATGGAACGACCTTGATCTCCACCGGCAGTTGGGCGATTGCTTTCTTTTCACTGGCGCGGCTGGAGCGGAAAAAACTTGTGGTCAGGATTACTGCCAGCAGCAGGGTGAGAATTCCTACTGAGAAATATATTCGTCGTCGCATCTGAATCTCCTCTTTAAGAATTCGGGCGATGCTCACGCGGTTTGGCAGCATCGGTGTCGCAGGCGTTTTACAGCTTGATCAATTACCGCTTGAGAACTGCTCCGTCGGGCGCGCTTTCATTTCTGAGAGGCGCTCTGCCGGAAGGGAACTTTGATCCGCTAACTAACAGTTAGCATGATTGTCCTGAGGGATCGAAATTGTTGATATAAATAACGATAGCGCATCACTGTCAGGTATTTAGGCAGGCAATGAGTAACATATTACCTGAGACAAAATCAAGCTCAAACGGGAAGCGGATTGGCCCAATCCGCTTCCCGTTTGAAGGCTTTAGCGATTTGCTCAAACGAGCAGTTCGACCGGCTTAGCCTTTAAGGAACATAAGCCGCAGGGATGGCTGCGTCGCCGTTCGCGCCGAACTGCTGTCCCTGAAAAGCTCCGTTGCTGCTATTGATGATGTACCAGTTGCCGTCCGTCGGGCGGAAAATACCAATGTCCGTTTTGCCGTCGCCGTCATAATTTCCGGGCGCGGGACGGTCTCCCGCCGCTCCGAACTGCTGCGCGACGAAGTTGTTATTCGAGCTGTGTAGAATGTACCAGGTGCCTGTCGAAGCTCGGAAGACTGCAAAGTCTGCCTTGCCGTCGCCGTCATAGTCGCTGACGACGGGCGTGTCCGTGCCGAGGCCAAACTGTGTGAAGCGAAATGCGTTGTCAGTGCTTTGCAGGTAATACCAGGTGCTGTTCGACGGGCGAAAGACAGCGAAGTCCGTTTTACCATCACCGTCATAATCCTGCGGCACAACCTTGTCTTCGCTTGAGCCGAATTGGGTAAAGCGAAATGCTCCGTCAAGACTGCGCAGGTAATACCAGGTGCCGTTCGATGGACGAAAGACAGCGATGTCGGACTTGCCGTCGCCGTCATAATCCGCCGCGACGGGTTGGTCACCGCTCGCGCCGAACTGCACCGCGCGAAACGCTCCGTCGGAGCTTTGCAGGTAATACCAGTAGCCCGAGCTTGGGCGAAAGACAGCGACATCCGTTTTGTTGTCGCCGTCAAAATCACCGGGCGCGGGCGTGTCTCCGCTCGATCCAAAGTTGTATGCGGTAAAGCCGAGCATGCTGCGCAGTATGTACCAGGTGCCGTTCGAGGGGCGGAAGACGGAAAGGTCTGTCCTGCCGTCGTTGTCAAAATCTGCGGGAGCAGAGCCGATCCGCGCGGATGCGGAATAAATGTAATCGCCGGACGGATTGCCGTTACCATCGCCTCCGTTGCCCGCCGCATAGAAGCTCACACGTCCCACACGCGTCGCCGGAGCCTGCCACGTAAAAGTCCATTGCTTTTGGCCGGGGCTATCGGGCGTGATGCCTTCAAACTTTTGCTCCACATAATGGCGTCCGTCGAGCTGGCTGATGATAACCTGCGTTTGCACGGTATCGGTGGCGATGAATGTTCCGGCAGGATTGCCCATATCATCGAGCGCCGTGAGCTGGAAACCGAAATTTAATGCGCCGTTATGTTTCACCTTGACGGTGATAGGCACTGCTTGATTAGGACTGTAATTGTCCGGCACGCCGAGAATGCTCATTGAGCCGGGGCCGCTGTCGAGCGGAAAGCCTGTGTGACAGGCGGTGCAGTTGCCCTCTCCGGGCGCGTTTGCGAATCCGGGGTCAGGCCCGATACTTCTGGCTTTGGTTTTCTCGTAGGAAAAAGCGTAGACGGCAAAGATGCTTGCGAGAACGATAATCGAGAGCTTGACGTAGTGCAGTAGACGAAAATTGCGCGGCATTCTTTCTTCCTTTTGAATCGAGTTTACTGCGGCTTAAAACGCAGGAGGGATTATTTAATTCACGCTGCTGAAGGGGCTTGGCTCACGGAGACAAATTCCAGAGCATGTTCAAAGCGGGGACAATAATCTTAAACGCTCTTGATGTCAAATGCTGAGAGACAAAGAAAAGCATAAGCCACAAAGCCACACGAAATCACTTGAAAGCTCTGCTCCCAGCTCATGTGATTTCGTGTGGCTTTGTGGCTCGTAATCTTCCGAAGCCGATTTTAGCGGCGACGATTATATCTGCTGCTATATCTGTTGCGGTCGCCACGGTCGCGCAGCTTATATGTGTAAAGCGCAGAGCCGCCCGCGCCGAGCAGCGCGCCGATGATGGCTCCCTTTTTGCCGCCGGTTGCCCCGCCGATTGCTGCGCCCGCGCCCGTTCCCATCGCGACCGTCAATTTGTCGCGATGCTTGCTCCAGAAAGAGCGATTCCTGCCACGCCCGTCATACCGGCGCGAGTTGTTATATCTACCGGACTGCCTGCTGCCCTGTCCTGCATACCGCCCGCGAGACGTTTGCGCCATCGCGGGCAGGGCTGCGCCCGCCAGCAAGACTAAGCACATCAATGCGCCTAAAATTCTTTTCATGTTCAAAATCCCCTCCCTTAAAAACTAACGATAAATTCGCTTGCCGCTTGACAAGAGATAGCCGCGACGAGCCGCTTGAGGGAAATATTGCCTGCTGCGCGAGTTGCGATAGACCTGCCTACCGTTCGGCAGGATGACTAAATTCCTGTCATGCCGATTGCCAGAGCGGTAATCGTAACGCCCCCGGTAACGATCTTCGTAGCGATTACGCCCGCGATTCTCATAGCGGTTACGATTCTGGTAACGATAGCGGTTACGGTTCTCGTAACGCCCGCGATCACGATAGTTGTCATCGCGCTTTTGACGAGAGCGATAATGGTCGTCGCGTTTTTGATAAGAGCCATAACGATCATCTTGTCTTCGATAACGACGATCATTGTCCCAACGCCGGTTGCGCCGTCCACGATCATCTTGACTGATGCCGCGCCCGCCGCCGTTGTTCGGATAAACTGTTATGCCTCTGCCGTTATACCTGCCTTGCGCCGCCGCCGTCGCGGACGCTCCAAGCACCAGCGCACATAACACAAGTGTGATCTTGAGATTTCTTCTC
>JACMLC010000484.1 GCA_014379795.1 Pyrinomonadaceae bacterium | reverse complement strand
CTGTTATGCTGAAAATACCATCCACCCCCGGATTCCTCCGTTTTTATAGATCAAGCGAGACAAGCAGGCGAGGCTAAATGCTGTGAAAGAGATAAACATCGAGAACGGCGCGGGGACATTCTACGACCGCATCGCGGGATTGTATGACGTAACCTTCAAGTTTAACGGTTACGGGCGTTCGCTGGAAAAATACTTGCGCAAGCACTTGCCGCCGCTCTCGCGGGGCGCGAGGATACTGGATGCCGGATGCGGCACTGGACTCTTGACGCTCTCGCTTTTGAAAGCGGTCAGGCGTCCGGTCGAGATCACGGCGGTTGACCTTTCCGCTTCATCACTGATGACGGCGCAAAAAGCCGTCTCGGAAAATCTCGAAGGCCACAACAAGGTGGTTTTCACGCAGGCCAACGTGCTGGCCTTGCCCTTTACGGACGATTCATTCGAGATGATTGTGACCAGCGGCGCGCTCGAATATGTTCCTTTGGAAGAGGGCTTGAGCGAGCTGGCGCGCGTCCTTGCTCCCGGCGGCTACATGCTGCATCTGCCGGTCAGGCCGTCACCCGTCAGTAAATTGCTCGAAGTCATGTTCCGCTTCAAGACTCATCCTCCGCAAGAGGTCGCCGACAACACCAATCGCTACTTTCGCATCGTCAAACATTATCGCTTCCCGCCATTAGACCCCATTGGCTGGTCAAAGACAGCGATTCTCGCACAGAAAGTCTGAAGAAGGTAAAAGTAAAAAGGTAAAAGGCAAAAGGAAGGCGGAAGCCAATTTTATTAAATTGCTTTGTGCCTAACTTTTGCCTTTTACCTTTTACCTTTTTACTTGCTCGGAACGAGCCGCATGATGCGGTCGTCGTCTTTGGCGGGAGTGCCGCGCCCGTCTTTGTTGGAGGTGGAAAAGTAGAGCGCGCCGTCAGGCCCTTCGGCTACGTCGCGGATGCGACCGTATTGCTTTAATAATAATTTCTCCTGATTCACGACGCGCCTGCCGTCAAGCTCGACGCGCATGATGGCCTCGCCCCTGAGACAACCGAAAAAGAAATTATTTGTGAATTGCGGAAAGGCTTTGCCGCGATAAAACGTGCCGCTCGCGGGCGCGACCGCAGGCGTGTATTCGAGCAAGGGAGATTCCATCCCTTCGCGCTTCTCTGTGTGATGAATCACAGGCCAGCCGTAATTTTTCCCGC
The DNA here is from genome assembly GCA_014379795.1 of Pyrinomonadaceae bacterium. Lineage (GTDB taxonomy): Bacteria > Acidobacteriota > Blastocatellia > Pyrinomonadales > Pyrinomonadaceae > JACMLC01. The sequence goes on along the minus strand of JACMLC010000484.1, from coordinate 1,550 downwards.
GCTCGACGATATTGACCTCGTCGCCGCCGGGAGGCCCGTCAAAAGTGGAGGGGCCATGCTCTGACTGAAACATCAGGTTCGTCCCCGGCTGCCAGTCCAAGCCCTGCGCGTTGCGATGCCCGTAAGACCAGATTTCGGGGCGCGCGTTTTGTTGCCCCACGAATGGATTATCAGCCGGGGCTGTGCCGTCGTCGTTGAGGCGCAATGTTTTTCCGGCGAACGAGTCAAGACGCTGTGCCAGCTCTCTTTTTCCGGCATCGCCGGTCGTGATGTAGAGCTTGCCGTCCGGCCCGAAGCGCAAGCGCGTTCCGGCATGATATTGCTCCGCCGGAATGTTTTCGATAATGAGCTTTGGCTCAACCAAGCCCGTCCCGGTTTCACGAAAACGCACCACGCGCACTAAGGTCTGGTTGTTGCTGTCATAAGCGTAGGCCAGATACAGAAATTTGTTTTTAGCAAATTCGGGATGCAGCGCGAGGCTCATCAGGCCGCTCTCGCCCTTTGCTTCGACATCCTGCACGGCGTAGAGCGGCTCAGGCCGCAGGCTTCCCTTCTCATAGACGCGGACGCGTCCCGGTCGCTCCGTAAAAATCATCCGCCCGTCGGGCGTAAAGACGATAGACCATGGAACCGTGAGGCCGCCGATGACCGTCTCGACACGGAAACTGACCGTGCCGGACGCCGTGCTGGCAATCTCGCCCTCGCCTCTGCCGGTCGGAGCCTGCCCGCAGGCCGCCGTCAATAAAACGCTGCTGACAATGATGCTAAAAAGAGTGTTTCTCATACTCATCCCCTTGTTGGCCTTGCTTCTTGCGAATCGCCTGCTTTGATTCTCAAACACACTTTATTCCAAAACATCCTTTTCCAAAAGCAAGGACGCCGCATGAATGTCCTGATGAAGAAGCCATTGCAAAACTCCAGCGAGAAAATGCTTCAACCCTTTGCGTCTTCAGTCTTATCTTTGCGCCACCAGCGCGAAATATAAACGTTTCACGCAAAGGCGCAAAGACACATAGCTCAAGGCGCAAAGAACTACTCCGCGTTTTGAAATGCCTTCTAAATTTTCTGATGCTCTGTGGTTTTTGTGAGGACGGGCGCGCGTGCGTCGGAGCGCCGGTTTACTGTGAGATATATTCGTGCAGCAATTTAAGCTCGTCGCCCTGCTCGCTCAGCTCGACGCGCATCAGGTCGCGCATTGAGAGCATGCCGATCCAGCGTTCGCCGTCCACGACCGGCAGGTGGCGGCGACCGATGCGCTCCATGCGCTCAAGCGCCTCGTGCGGCGTGTCCGTCGCTTCGATGACGGCCAGCACTTCGCTCATGGCTTCTTTGAGCGGGACGTTTGCAGGATCGAGACGCGGCAGCACGATGCGATTCAACAGGTCGCGCTCGGTCACGATGCCTGCCAGACGGCCATCTTCGTCCAGCACGCAGACGCCTCCGATCTTGCGCTCCGCCATAAACTCTGCGGCCTCTAAGACAGTAGTTCCCGTGACGCGTAATGAATAAGGTTCGCGGTCGCGTATCACGTCCCTGATCGTCATCATCTT
>JACMLC010000483.1 GCA_014379795.1 Pyrinomonadaceae bacterium | reverse complement strand
GGTTTTTGCACATGGGTCATGTGCGCAACTATGCCATAGGCGATGCGCTCGCGTGGCACAAGCGTCTTCAGGGCTTTAATGTGCTGCACCCGATTGGGTGGGACAGCTTTGGTCAACCCGCAGAGCAGGCCGCCATCAAGCGCGGCATCATGCCTTTGGAATGGACTGAAACCAACATCGCGCACATGCGCGGGCAGATGAAACGCTTGGGCGTGAGCTATGACTGGCGACGCGAGATCGCAGCGCATCGCCCCGATTATTACAAGTGGGATCAGTGGTTCTTTCTGAAGATGTACGAGCGCGGCTTGGCTTACAAGCGAAAGTCTGCGGTCAACTGGTGCCCGAAGGAAAAGACCGTCTTGTCGAATGAGCAGTCTTCGGGCGGCATCTGCTGGCGTTGCGCGACGCCCGTCGAGAAAAAAGAGCTGGAACAGTGGTTCGTCCGTATCACGGATTATGCCGAAGCCTTGCTCGAAGACATGAAGGAGATCGAAGCCGCGTGGCCGGAAAAAGTTTTGAAGCGGCAGCGAGATTGGATCGGCAGGAGCGTCGGCGCGTATGTCAATTTTGCTATTGAAGGCACGGACAAACATGCACGCGTTTTCACGACGCGCATAGACACTATCTATGGCGCGAACGCGGTTGTCCTGGCGGCAGAGCATCCTTTGCTGGCGGAATTGCTGGAAGATTCCCAGTTAAAAGATGACGTGATGCAGTTTGTCGAGCGCGTCCGCGTTGAGCGTGGCCGCGCGACCGAGCCGGGAGCAGAGGAAGAGAAGGAAGGCATCAACACCGGCCTCATCGCTATCAATCCGTTTAGCGATGAGCGTCTTCCAGTGTGGGTCGCCAACTATGTCTTGATGGAATACGGGTCGGGCGCTGTGATGTCCGTTCCGGCTCATGACGAGCGCGATTTTGAGTTCGCACAAAAATACACGCTGCCCATCAAGCAGGTCATCGCGCCCATCACGCACGCGGAAGAGCCGAGCGGGTTCGAGGCAAAGCTGGGCTTGGATCAATCAACCGAGATGCAGGAAGCGACGAGTGATTACGGCGTGCTCGTCAACAGCGGTGATTGGAGCGGCAAGCTGTCCGAACCTGCTATCAAAGAGATGACAGAGTTTGCCAAAGAGAAAAATTTCGGTGAAGCCGCCGTCACTTATCGCATACGCGATTGGGGCATCTCGCGCCAGAGGTTCTGGGGCGCGCCGATTCCGATTATTTATTGCGAAAAATGCGGGGCAGTGCCCGTGCCGGAAAAAGATTTGCCCGTGCGCCTGCCGGATAACGCGGAGTTTACGGGGACGGGCGAATCGCCGCTGGCGGGCGTCGCGGAGTTCGTCAACACGACTTGCCCGAAATGCAGCGGCGCGGCGCGGCGTGAAACCGATACGATGGATACTTTCGTAGACTCTTCATGGTACTTCTTTCGCTATTGCGACCCGCGCAATGAGACGGCGCCTTTTGATAAAGAGAAGGCGGCGTACTGGACGCCCGTAGACCAGTACATCGGCGGCGACTCGCATGCCGTGATGCACCTGATCTACACGCGCTTCTGGAGCAAGATGATGCGCGATCTGGGCTTGGTGAATTTTAACGAGCCGGTCAAGCGTCTCTTGACGCAAGGCATGGTGACTAACCGCGTCGAAGGCACGGACGAATGGAAAGCCATGTCAAAGAGCCTCGGCAACGGCGTTGACCCGGACGAGATGATCGCGGCTTATGGCGCGGACGCCGCACGCTTGTTCGTCTTGTTTGCCGCGCCGCCGGAAAATGAACTGCG
>JACMLC010000482.1 GCA_014379795.1 Pyrinomonadaceae bacterium | reverse complement strand
GGATTAACGCTCGCTTCGATCCAGCTTTCGGCGAGCGTCGTGTCATTCAGAAAGGCATCAAAATATTTCTGCTTGTTCTCCGCCGTCCCGCGCGCGGCTCCGGCTGCATAAGCATATCGCCTCGCATCATCTGTTGTCTCAGACTTGCTCTGCGCTTCAAGGAGCGTGATTGCGTCAGCATCGCCGCGCGTCATCAAGGCCGTGATGATGTCAAAGCGGTCGCGCGGGCGTAAGCTAAGCCCCGGCACGGATAGCTTGCCTGTCAAAATCTCTTTGAGCTTGCCGCGCGCCTCATCCGTCTTTGCCATCGCTTGAAAGGCGCGAAAGTATGTGATGCGCAGTCCCTGCTTTTCCGATTTCAACATGCCGTCGGACAACATCTGCTCAAGGCGCGGCGCAACCTCTTTCTGCTGCTCGGCGTTCAGGTAAGCATTGAACGCGATGGAGACGCGATTCAAAATGCTTTGCGCCGTTACTTCGTCGCGCTCGATGCCAAGGTTTTTAATCGCCAGCTCGATGTAATCAAGCGGCGGCAACTCTGCCTCGCGCACGCTGTCCCAGAGCGATCCCCACAGGAGAGCGCGCTGGAACTCATCTTTCTCTTCGCCCAGATGCGCCAGCACGTAATTGCGGCTGCGGTCGTCCAGCAGGAAACGCCCGTAACCGTAATCCTCATAATTAGGGAAGATGTAAGCAATCTCTCGCTTCGGCCTTGATAACAGCACGCGGATGCGTGATTGTGTCTGATCTTCATCCGGCTCGCCTTGAATCAAGACCGTTTCTGTTTGCTTCGTGCCGTCTGTAAAGACTACGAGAACTTTAAGTCTCATCGGCCACAAGCCGCCCTCATCCAGCACGTTTCGTTGTGGCAAACTCACACCGACGAGGTCTTTAGCGGGCAGCATCAGTGCGCCACGGGCGCGCACTTCCGGCATCCCGCGCCGCTTGACCCACGCCGCAGCCCACGCATCCAGCTTCTGTCCAGAAGTCTTCTCAAAAGCTTTGACCAGATCACCCCACTCGGCATTTCCGTAAGCATGCTCTTTAAGAAAAAGCTGGACGGCCTTTTGAAACTTATCCGCGCCAAGATAAAACTCCGCCTGACGGAGCAGCGAAGGAGCCTTGCGATAGACGATGTTGCCGTAAGCTGATTTCGCGGCTGAGAGGTTTGGAATCTCCTGATAAATCGGCGTCGTCCCCTTCGTTGCATCAGTCAAATAAGCAGCCGGTTTCGTGCGCTCGTAAAAAGCTTTCCACGCATTGAACTCAGGCATGATTGCTTCCAGAGCCTTGAATGACATGAACTCCGCGAAGCCTTCCTTGAGCCACAAATCATCGAACCAACGCATCGTCACCAAATCGCCAAACCATTGATGCGCGGCCTCATGGAAAATCACGTTCGCCCGCGAGAGGAAATCATTCGCCGTCGGCTCAGTCGGAAACAGAATTGATTCCTCGCGCAGAAAGGTCGCGCCCGCGTGCTCCATCCCGCGATAGGCGAATTCAGGGACGATGACGAGATCGTATTTCGGAAAGGGGAATTTGTAATCGAAATATCCGGCGAGGAATTTCAGGCATTCACGATTTAAGCGAAAGACTTCCGCCGCTTCTTGACGCGCTTTCTCTTCTTTCGATTTGCGCACGAACAAGCGCATCGGGATAGCAGAAGTCTTATCTTCAATTTCGACAAAAGGCCCGGCGGCGAAAGCGAAAAGATAAGTGCTGATCGGCTCTGTTTCATGGAAATCGAACCACGCGTGCGCGTCCCCGCCATCAATTATCCAAGACTGCGTCGCAGACGCATTACTGATTACAGTCCACTTAAGCGGGACTCGTGCTTCAAACTTAAAACGCGCCTTCAAATCCGGCTGGTCGAAACAAGGGAAAGCCGTGCTCGCGTCCGACGGGACAAAAAGCGTGTAGATGTATTCCGATTTATCCTCACGATCAACATAGCGCGTCACCGCGCTGCCGGAAGTCGCAATCGGAGATTCAAATTTAAGAGACACGATGTTTTCGCCGCGCTTCGCGCCCGCGATGATGATGTGCTCATTGACTTCGCGCGCATCGCTCTTTGTCCCGTTCAGCGCGATGTCCCACACGCGCGGTTTCATCTGGCCTTCTTTGACGGGAGCGACGCGCCAGTCGAGAACAATTTTGTCCGCGCCTTCCGAGAGCGTCACGCGAATCTCCATCATGCCCTTTAACATCTGCGCGCCGGGTGTGAGTTCAAGGCTCAGCGAGTAACGCACGTTGCTGTAATGCGCAGCACGCCACCGCGCCAGCTCACGCGGGACGCCCGCGCCGGGGTCTGCCGCTTGATTCGCTTGAGCGTGTAATGTCGAGCCGATAGAGAGCATGAGAAAGGTTAGAAAGAGAAATTTTATCATGAGCATTTCAGTCCCACTTGAAATCTACGGACAGCTTGAAGTTTCCCGCAAAGGCGCAAAGACGCAAAGACGCAGCTCACTCACGCGCGACTCATCTTTAACAGCATCTTTTTCATCCTTCATCCTTATCAATTCGTTTGCCATCATTTTATTTAACCGCACAGAGGGCAGAAAAGTAAAAAGGTAAAAGGCAAAAGGTAACAGGAAGGCCGAAACCACTTTTGATAAAACTGCTTTTGTCTTAACTTTTGCCTTTTACCTTTTACCTTTTGCCTTGTGTTAGAGTGTGCCTCGAATGGACGCACGACCACCGCGCATGCTCGTCATCGTCAATCATGTCGCCGCCAAAGCGCGCCGCGCCTGGCCTGCCATCAAGAGCATCCTGACAGAAAACGAAATCGAGTTTGAGACTCATGTGACAACGCGTGCAGGAGACGCGACGGATGCGGCGAGGGCGGCTTTGCGCGCGGGCTGCGAGCTGGTCGCGGTGGTGGGCGGCGATGGAACTTTGAGCGAAGCGGCGTCAGGATTTTTCGCGCTTGATGAAAGTGTTGCTATTGGAGATGTGCCGTCGCAGATCAGCAGTAAAGCTGCGCTGGCTATTTTGCCAGCCGGAACGGGCGATGATTTCGCGCGTGGCTTGAGAGGCGGGCGTGAGCCTTTGGAGAGCTGGGCCAGCGCGCTTGTCAATTATTGTCGCAGCCCGCATGAAAGCAAGACGCGTGTGGTGGATGTCATCTACGGCAGCGCGAACGACGGCGCAAATAGCTTCATTTGCATCAACGTGGTGACTGTCGGGTTGGGCGCGCAAGTCGCCGGGCGCGTCGCGGCGCAGGGGCGCATGATGCAGAGCCTGCCGGGCGAAGCGCGTTTCGTGGCGGCGGCTTGCGGCGCGCTCTTAGCTTGGCGCGAGCGCACTGTGCGCGTCAGTGTTGATGAAGATGAAGCTATTGAATGCCGCTCGAATTTGCTGGCCGTCGCGAATGGAATTTATGCGGGCGGCGGGATGATGTTTGCCCCTGCGGCGCGTGTGGATGACGGCAAGCTGGACGTGCTCGTCTCTTGCAATATCACGCGCGCGACTATCCTGCGCGAGCTGCCGCGCATCCGTCGCGGCGCGCATCTCTCAAATCCGAACGTGCGCGCGATTGCCGCGACGCGAGTGAGCATCGAAACGTCCGGCGATGATAACGCGCTGCCAATCGAGGCAGACGGCAACGTGCGCGGTCAAACGCCCGCAAGGTTTCGCATCATGCCGGGAGCGTTAAGGATCGTTTTATAAAAGGAAGAAATTTCTTTGCGCTCTTTGCGCAGTTCTTCTTTGCGTCCTTTGCGTTTAAGTGATTTTTTAACGCAAAGGACGCAAAGATTTTTCGCAAAGAGCGCAAAGAGGGTTTCGT
>JACMLC010000481.1 GCA_014379795.1 Pyrinomonadaceae bacterium | reverse complement strand
TCGCTTATGCTCTCTTCATTCCAGACCGTGACCATCACATCAGCCGCAGACGAGACGAGCGCGGGCGGGAACATCTCGCGCTCGGTCATCACAAGAACAATGCGCTCTAATCCCAGAGAGAAGCCGCACGCCGGAACATCCTGACCGGAGAACATTCCGATTAAATTATCATAACGCCCGCCGCCGCCGAGGCTGCCCGCCAGATCAGGCACGTTGATTTCCATAATCGCGCCTGTGTAATAGGACAGGCCGCGCGCGAGGCTTGGGTCAATCCTGATTTTATTTCCCGCTCCGCTCGCGCTGGCAAATTCTATGATTTGGCGCAACTCGTCAACGCCGCGCGCCCCGGCTTCATGATCGCCGATGAATTCCAGCAGCCGTCCGAGAATGGCAGTGTTCAAAGGTTGAGGTTCTGCCTTTGCCATAATTTCATCAGGTCGTGTGCGCGCAGCCTGCGCCAGCGAGGTGACAGCTTCAAAGAAACCAACCAACTTTGTTCGCGCCGAAAGCTCTAGCCCCCGCGCTCCAAGCTCGTTAATAACGCCGCTGGAACCGATCTTGTCCAGTTTATCGAGCGCCACGAGCGCATCCGCGTGTTTGTCAGACGCCACACCCGCCGCATCCAAAACGCCCGTCAAAGCCTGACGATGATTGATGCGAATCGTGAAATCATGAAACCCTAATTTTTCCAGAGTCTCGCTCGCCGCCGCGCACAACTCTGCTTCGACAATCATCGAGCGCGAGCCGAGCGCGTCCACGTCGCATTGATAAAATTCCCTATACCTGCCGCGCGCGGGACGGTCTGCGCGCCAGACGGGTTGAATCTGGTAACGCTTGAAAAATTTCGGAAGCTCGTTTTTATACTGCGCGACGACGCGCGCGAGGGGCACTGTCAAATCATAACGCAGAGCCAAGTCGGCTTCGCCAGTCTTCTCATGCTCGCCGCGTTTCAGGATTTTGAAGATTAGCTGGTTGCCCTCTTCGCCGTACTTCCCCAAAAGCGTTTCTATGTTCTCGACCGCGGGCGTCTCAAGCGGCTCGAACCCGTAACGCTCGTAGACTTCGCGTATGACGCCGATGACATACTCACGACGCCTCACGTCCGCCGGTAAAAAATCGCGCATCCCGCGCGCAGGATTCGAATTCATAAAAGTGATGAGTGATGAGTGATGAGTGATAAGTGATAAGACAAATGTTTTTGCTCATCACTTATCACTCATCACTCATCACTTTTGTACAGCTTCGTGTACTCAGTGTAGTTTTGCCAGTAGTGATTCAGGTCAGCGACCTCTTCATCCGTGAGCGTGCGTTTGACCTTTGCGGGGACGCCCATGACGAGCGAGCGCGGCGGAACTTTTGTGCCGGGAGACAGGAGCGCGCCTGCGGCGACGATTGATTGCGCGCCGATTTTTACGTCATCCATCACGATTGAACCCATCCCTATCAGGCAGCCATATTCGATGTAACAGCCGTGCAAGGTGACGTTGTGCCCGACCGTCACTTCGTCTTCGAGGATGGTCGCGTGCGTGCCGTTGGAGACGTGTATGACCGTGCCGTCCTGTATGTTCGTGCGGTTGCCGATGCGTATGTAGTAAACATCGCCGCGCACGACGGCATTAAACCAGACCGAAGACTCTTCGCCGATATGCACATCGCCGATGATTTGCGCGCTCTCTTCGATAAACGCGGACGGATGAATCTGCGGATGCACGCCGCGAAACGGTCGAATCATAATGTGACACCGTACTGTCTGTAACTTGAGATAAAAGCCTCTTCGGTGAAAGAGAAAACGGTAACATGAGCGGATGCTGAGGGGCAAGGAAGAGAAAGTGAATGCAAGTAGAGCAGGCCGCATCTGGGCACACCCTCCCTGACGGCCTCAGTTTCTGCCGTGTGTGGCAGAAACAGAGGCCGTCAGGGAGGGTGTATAAAAGTAGCCTCAGACCTGAACGCTATTAGCCAGAGCCGCGAGGTCGTCTACGGATGCTCCGGACGCGCTGCGGATGCCGATCAGGTATGGGCCGCGATGAAAGAGCAGGATGCGCCCGTCGTCAGTATCCAGATACAGACCGTCTGCGCCGTGCACGGTCACGGATTCCTGTGCGCCCAAGCCCAAAGTCCAGCTCACGAAGAACCATGTATTCCATGCCTTACGCGTTGAAGCGTAGTCGTAAACCACGACCTCCCATTCGCGTCTTGATGCGTCTCTGTACCGGCCACTGATGGCACGTTCGGGGATTAGCTGCTTGATGTATTCAAGCCAGCGTTGCGCATCCGGGTCATCTGTTCTCGCGGACTCGATCTCCCCCGCGCCCATCTCTGCAC
>JACMLC010000480.1 GCA_014379795.1 Pyrinomonadaceae bacterium | reverse complement strand
TGAGGCCGCGCGCGGAGGATGAATTGCCGGTCATCGGCGCGTGCGCGGAAGTGCGCGGACTTTTTTACGCGACCGGCCATTATCGCAACGGCATCCTGCTCGCGCCCGTGACGGGCGAGCTGGTCGCGGCGCACATCGAGACAGGCCACGCGCCCGCGCTGCTCGAAGTCTTTAGCCCGGATCGCTTTCAGATGGCCGGTGTTACTTAAAATGTCATGATCGGAAATCGCAGAAAGATGAAACGTTATCTCGCTTTTATACTCTTGATCGCAGCCGTCGCGCTCGTGCCGATTGCGGGCTTCGCGCAGAAGAGCGTGCGCAAGGCAGACGCGCCGCCGCTGCCCGCGAAAGATGAACGCGCGGCCTCCGTGCTTCATGAAGAAGCCAAAGAGTACGTGCGCCGGAAGTATGAAGAGTTTAAGCGCACGAACGTCGCTTACGACAAGACGCTGGCGGAGCAAACTTTCCGCGAGCAACGCGAGATGGCCGCGCGGCACGCAGAACAATTGGCCTTGCGCCCGAACCTGAAAGGCGATGATCTTTATTATCTCGGCCTGCTCTACCAGCTCGCGGACAACGACGACAAATCGCTGGATGCCTTTCGCCGCTTTCTCGCGTCGAAACCCGCCAGCCCCAGCGAGCAGGCACAGCTCGCGCGGACGAGTGTGGTTTCTTTGACATCCGAAAAAGGAATCCACGACGAGGCCGAGAAGGCTTTAGGCGAGTATCTCAAGAGCCAGCCGCAGCGCATGGATCAGCGCATGCTGATGGAAGCGGAGGTCTCATTAGCTTTTCACAAAGCCCAAAAGCTGGAAGATGCCGCCAAACACGCCCGCGAAGCCCTCACGGCGGCAAAGCTTTTCGAGCCGCAAACTCCCGCCGAGAGAACGATGCGCAGGGATGTGATGGTCGCCGCTTCAAAATTTTTATCCGAAGTCTATCTAGACCTGAACAAAGAGGCCGAAGCCGTCGCAACGCTGGAAGAGACAAGGCAGCTCGCGCTGCTGCTGCCGTCCGCCACGCTGTACAAGAAAACGCTGATTAATTTGTTCGGGCTGGGACAGGAATTTGAGACGCTGGCGAAGATGAGCGACGCGCCAGCCCGCACGGACACAGCGCCTGAGCTGGTCTTCAAAGAATTGATAGAGCAGCCGACGGCCAAGCTCTCAGAGCTTCGCGGGCGCGTCGTGCTACTCGATTTCTGGGCGCACTGGTGCGGCCCCTGCATCGCGACTTTCCCGCGACTGACCAACTGGCACAACAAATATAAGAACAGGGGCTTTGTGATTCTCGGCGTGACCGCCTATCAAGGTTATGCCGAAGGACGCGACATGAAGCCTGCGGAAGAGCTGATGTTTCTGAAACAGTTCAAGAAGAGACACCGCCTGCCCTATGGTTTTGTCATTGCAGAAAATCGAGACAATGACAGGCGATATGACATCTCATCATATCCGAGCGCGTTTCTGATAGACCGCAAGGGCGTCGTGCGCTTTATCACCATCGGGAATACCGCCATCGAAGGCAATGAAATGGAAGCAATGATCGAAAAGCTATTGCAAGAGCCATGATTGAATGTTTGGCCGGAACACGCGGCAGCTTTGCTCCTGAAGCTTTGTGTTGAATCCTCTGTTATACTATCGGGCATATCTTCCGGCGGGTGAAATTTATGGAAGGCTCTAATATAACCATTACCATCGCTTTTCTGGCCGGCCTCGCGTCGTTTCTCTCGCCGTGCGTGCTGCCGCTCGTGCCCGGCTACGTCTCTTTGATTTCGGGCGTCTCGATTGATCGCTTGAAGGGCGAAGGGGCATCGAAATCATCTGCGCGCCGCGCT
>JACMLC010000479.1 GCA_014379795.1 Pyrinomonadaceae bacterium | reverse complement strand
TTCGGCGTGATCGCGCTCATCCGCCATGTGATGCCCGTCATGCGCAGCCAACGCAGCGGCACGATCATCAACGTTTCCTCAATCGGCGGGCGCACAGCATCCCCTTTTGGCTCGCTGTATCACGCGAGCAAATTTGCGATTGAAGGTCTTTCGGAATCATTTCGCTACGAAGCATCGCTGCACGGGATTCGCGTGAAGGTGATTGAGCCGGCACACTTCAAGACGGGTTTCCTGAGCCGCTCACTCCGCGTGACAGCCCACGGCGAATACGACACACAGTTTCAGAATTACATGGAATGGGTATACGAAGAAGACCGGAAAGCTCCTGAGCCGCAGCCGGTCGCGGAGGCTATCCTGAGAGCCGCAGAAGACCGATCGCCCAAGCTGCGCTATCCGGTCAAAGGGGCGTTCATCTTAGCGTTGACCAGCCTTCTACCGGACGCTGTCTGGCGCTCACTGCTCGGAGCCGGTATGACTCGGCGCCCGAAGAGTTCAGTTGGTCGTTGAAGAGCGCACAGCAACAATGAAGATTATAAAACCTCTTCAGTCCAACACGCGCGCAATCAAACATTTCAGATAATAAGTCTCAGGCATCCCGGCCAGCGCCGGATGGTCGCGCGACTGCATTCTCTTTTCGACGAGCTGTACCCGTCGCTTGGCGTTATGCGTCTCGCTTGAATCTCACATCAACGCTTGGCATGATGTTCCGCGATGGACTTCAAGATTGTTAGTGAAATAAACGAGATTGAAACTATAGCCGCCGGGGCAGGCGTTCGTGATCGTGCCCGCTTGAGTAAACAATACGGTAGAGGCAGGTGGCGCAAGTTGAAAGGCGTTGCTAAAGTAAGATTGTTTAGTGGTAGGATACGCACGGCTGAAGTTCATTGGTATGAGGCTCATGGTATCGGGAAAAGAGAATTTAAGTTGAAGCTGCCATTTTTAGATTAGCCATGAAAAAAGCAGAAAAACGGTCGGCGCATTTTGTCGTCTGTCTCAATAATGACGGGTATAAAGCCTCGCTTGAAGTTGGGAAGTTGTACCGCTTTATTCCCGATAAAGAGGCCGAGACAGAGGGTTTGATTCGAGTGGTAGATGAAAGCGGAGAAGATTATGCTTTCGACGCTCATCGTTTTCATCAGGTGGATTTGCCAGCCACAGTAGAAAAGGCATTATTAGCGGCGTCTCACGCCTAGAAAAGCTCTCTCACGCGCCATCAATCCAGCACGCGCGCAATCAAACATTTCAGATAATAAGTCTCAGGCATCCCGGCCAGCACCGGATGGTCGCGCGACTGCATTCTCTTTTCGACGAGCTGCACGCGGCGGCGCGCGTCGTGCGCGGCTTCGGTCAACACTTCAACAAACATCTCTTCGGACATGTGATAAGAGCAGGTGCAGGTGATAAGCGCGCCGCCCGGCCTCAAGAGTTTCAGTGCGCGCAGGTTAATCTCTTTGTAGCCGCGCACGGCTGCGCGCACGCTCGCGCGATTTTTGGCAAACGCGGGCGGGTCAAGCACGATGGTGTCAAAACTCTCTCGTGCCGTCTCCATCTCGCGCAGCGCGTCAAAGACATTCGCTTCGAGAAATTCCACATTCTCGATATTGTTAAGCGCAGCATTGCGCCGCGCCGCTTCGACCGCGTCCGCAGAAATGTCCAGGCCCAGCACGCTCTCGCACACTCCCGCCAGATGCAGCGCGAACGCTCCGTTAAAGGTAAAGCAATCGAGTGCGCGCCCCTTTGCGATGGCGCGTGCGGCGAGCCGGTTTTCGCGCTGGTCCAGAAACGAGCCTGTCTTCTGCCCCGCGAGCGGAGCGATGGAAAATTTAA
>JACMLC010000478.1 GCA_014379795.1 Pyrinomonadaceae bacterium | reverse complement strand
TCCAGATTCGCCAAAGTCAAAACGATGGGCGGCGACATTAACATCGAATCAGTTGACGGCTGGGTCAATGCGACGACGATGGGCGGAGACATCTCTGTCAGCATGCTTGGCAACAGCGGCGGGCGGCACGATGTAGAATTGACTTCCTACAGCGGCGACATCACACTCACAGTACCCGCAAACCTTTCGATGGAGTTTGACATCTCTCTGGCTTACACCAAAAATCGTGAGGGACGTTACCGCATCACCAGCGACTTTCCATTGCAGCAGAGGGAAGATGCCGAGTGGACTTATGACAAGGGAGACCCCAGAAAGTACATCTACGGCACGGGGAGCGCGGCGGGCGGAGCCAACCGGATCAAGATCAGCACGATCAACGGGAATGTGCGTGTGAAAAAGGGGTAACGGTTTTTGCATTTCAAGTGGTTTCAGTTTGACCTGCCTGTTCGTAAACCTGTCTTGAGCGATGTTCATCGCGACATTTACGCTAAATTACTGCCCGGAAAGGCGGAAAAAGTGTATTCTTCTGCCACAAAAACGGCATGCGCGGTGTTTACCTTTTGAGAGCAGGTGCTATGAGCGGACGAGCGAGAGCCTTGACGGACTCGATGCCCAATTCGGTTGAGACGACAGCAACAGCGACGCCGCTCGGCTTCGATGAAGCATTTACTCTGCATCATCGCGCCGTTTTTCGCACTGCCCGCGCGATGGTGCGCGACACGGGCTTGGCCGAAGACGTGACGCAAGAGGTCTTTCTCAGGTTATACAAAAATCTGGACGCGACGCCGGGAGAAGAACTCCTGCGCGCGTGGCTTTTGCGAGTGACGATCAATGTTGCGCGTAACACTTTGCGCGGCCACAGCCGCTCCGTCGCGCGCGAAGACGAATATGCCAAGCAGGAAACGGCAAAGGCGGATTGGTTTACCGTCGCGCCCGAAGAAGATTACGAGCGGCGCATAGAGATAGAACAAACACGTCGCGCGCTGGATAAGATCAAAGAGCCTATGCGCAGTTGCCTCTTGCTCAAGCAGCAGGGGTTGTCTTACAGAGAGATAGCAACCACTCTGCAAATCAACGAATCGAACGTCGGCAGCTTGATTGCGCGAGGCCGAAAAGAGTTTGTCAGGTTGTATGGAAAAATCGGAGGAAAGCAATGAAGAATCCTTGTCTGGATGAAGGGATTTTACAAGGCTATTACGATAGCGAGCTGGACGCGGAGACGCTCGAATACGTTGTCTCTCATCTATCATCGTGCGCGGCCTGCGCTGAGATGGCGCGCGAGGTCGAAAGCGAGATGGAACTGGCAAACGCTGCGTTCGCTACAGAATTGTCTTTGAGCGTGCCGACAGAGCGATTGCGTGCGCGGCTCGATGAAGCCATCGCCGGATTGCAGACGCAACCGGCAGCCGTCATCAGCGAAAGCGCAGCAACGCGCGTGCGGGCATGGTTCGCTGCGCTCGCCGCTTCTTTCAATCTCACGCCGCAGCGCGCGATGGGCTTTGCAAGCATCGCTCTCTTTGTCGTTCTAGCTGCGGTCGTCGGCGGAATTATGATGCGGCAGCGTGCTGCTCAAGATGATTTCGTCGCTGTCAAAGGGACTCAAGACGAGCAGGGCAATATAAATTTTGTCGGGCCGCAAATGCCGGAAGAATTTGGAGCGGTCGAAACGGGCGAACAAAAAACAGTCTTCAGGCGGAGACTAACGCGGAAAGCTCAACCGGCTACTCCTGATTCAACCGGAGGAGATGTGGCTGCTGCACCGCAAGTGTTACCGGGCGAGAAGGATTACTTGCAGGCCATCTCATCGCTGACGGAGGCCATTGAAGCCAACGGCGAATCTTCTTTGCAGCCGACGCTGCTGGCCGATTACAAACGCAATCTGGCGGTTGTTGACAATGCGATCACGGCTACGCAGCGCACCGCGCGCACGAATCCGAACAGCGCGGACGCGGCAGAGATGCTGTACTCGATTTATCAGAGCAAGCTTGATCTGCTGAGCGCGGTGGCAGAGCAATCGCGTCCCTTAGTCGCGCAACGCTAAAGCAGCAGAGCTGGTTTTACAAGGTATGAAATCGAAGCTATTCAAATTGGCCGTCGCGGTCTTTGCGCTCCTGCTGAGCGCGGGCGTCTTACTCGCGCAGAAGCCTGAGAAAGCCGAAGCGGAAGAGCCGCCACAAGAGCAGCCCGTGCGCGTGATGGCGGCAGACCCCGGCGTCGTGATTACGATGTGTCTTGAGTCGGGCAATATCATGGTGGTCGGCGGCGACCGTCGAGAAGTGCGCGTCAATGCAGATGATGAAGAGGCTGTGGTGACTTTGCGCCGGACGGAGAATCCAAAGGCTACGACTCCGGCGATTCGGCTTGAAGTGCTGGTTTCGGATTCGCCGAAGGAAGCTCCCTTACGCATGGGCGAGTGTCGCGGCACGAGTGATATTGAGCTGGAAGTTCCGCGCGGCGCGACTCTCTATGTCAAGACGCGCGAGGGCGATATTGAAATCTCAGATGTCGCGGCAGCCACAGCCGAAACCACGAGCGGCAATGTCAGTGTGCGCCGCGTGGCAAAATCCGTCGAGGCCATGAGTGTGAGCGGCGACGTTTCGCTCGAAGATTCAAACGGGCGCATCCGCCTGCGCTCCATTAGCGGCAACGTCGAAGCCACCAACGCGAAGATCGTCGAGCCGAACGACACTCTCTATGCCAAGACGATGAGCGGCGACGTGCGGCTTGAGCAGATCGCACAGCAGCGCGTCGAGGCGGGCACGATTACGGGAGAAGTCAGCCTCACGGGGCCGCTCGCACGCGGCGGTTCTTATGATTTCAAGACCACGACCGGCGACATCACGCTCAATATGCCCGACAACGTCTCTTTTCAGGTGACGGCTATTGTCTCGCAGGGCGGCGAAGTGATTACGGACTTTCCACTGAAATACATGGGCGGCATCAACACACCGGACATCCTCTCTTCGGGCAAGATCGTCGGCGCTTACGGCACAGGCCAAGGCGCAGCAACGCTTAACCTGTCCTCCTTCAGCGGCACCCTCCGCCTGCGCAAAATGTAGCCCGACCAGCAAGAAATAAATTAGCCACAGAGGACACAGAGAACACAGAGGGATTTAAAATCCTTAATCTCAAATTTGAGATCAATAATATCTCTGTGCTCTCTGTGTCCTCTGTGGCTATATTTTCTTATACACATTCGCTTTTACTGCGAAAAAAATTGCCACATAACATTTAATCGCGGTGTTTTCCCTGTAGAGCGGCGAAAATTTGAGGCGGTCATAAAGCATCACAGCATTCGGCCTATGCTCCGGTTTCATAAATTATTTGGACTTCGTCCTGTATATAAAATTAAAGTTGAAATGTTGAAAGCAGAAATGAACATGATTAAGCGATTATTATTTGTGGCGCTCGTCTCGCTCGGCGTCTTGCTCGTGATGCCGCCGCGCACGGGCGCGCAGCAGCAGGCGCCGCGAGCCGAGTTGCGAGAAGAGTTTCACCAGACTTACCAGCTTAGCCCACAGGGGCGCGTGAGCCTCGAAAATATACAGGGCAAAGTGCGCGTGCAGGTTTGGGATCGCAACGAAGTTAAGGTGGATGCCGTCAAGACGGCCTACACGCGCGAGCTGTTGAGCGAGGCGGAAATCAAGATTGATTCGACCGCCGATGTGCTGCGGATTCGCACGCGCTATCCGGACGGCAACCTGAATTTTACGAACGATGACTATCGTCGCTATCAAAATCCGGCGTCTGTGGAATATACGCTGACTATCCCGCGCAACGCACGCCTCAGCTCAATCGAGCTGGTCAACGGCGATTTGTTGATCGAAGGCGCGGCGGGCGAGGTCAACGCTTCCTCCATCAATGGCCGCGTGACGGCGCGCAATTTGAAGGGCGAAGTAAAGCTCTCAACGATTAACGGAACTTTGGAAGCGACTTTTGAGAAGCTCGATGAATCGAAGCCTGTCTCGCTCGGCTCTGTCAACGGCAGCATCGTGCTCGTGATTCCTTCCGATTCGAACGCAATCATCAAAGCCGGTACAGTTCACGGCGGTATCACCAACAACTTCGGTCTTCCGGTCAGGCGCGGAGATTACGTCGGGCGCGAGCTTTACGGGCAGCTCGG
>JACMLC010000477.1 GCA_014379795.1 Pyrinomonadaceae bacterium | reverse complement strand
GTCCACCGAATCCACGTCCGGTTTTTCGAGCTGGTCCAGAAACTGACGCGCGTAGGCCGACAGCGATTCGACATAGCGGCGCTGGCCTTCGGCATAGATGGTATCGAAGGCCAGCGAAGATTTGCCCGAGCCGGACAGCCCTGTGATGACTGTCAAACGGTCGCGCGGAATCTCTACGTTGATGTTCTTGAGATTATGCTGGCGCGCCCCGCGCACTGTGATGCGATCAATTGCCATGTGCCTCGAAAATATTCTGCGCAACGCTACGGATAAGAAAATGTGTGGGCGCAGAACCTACGATTGTAGCCGAGCGGGAAGAGAGGAGCAAGCGGGCAATAAGAAGTCTGAGACAATTAATTCTCGAAAAAGATATGCTCCACGAAAACACACAAAAGCGTTTGAAAAGGCCACACAAATTCTATGGGGCTTGATGGCTTTTCGTGTGTTTTCGTGGAGCGTATCTTGCTGCCATGTGCTGGAATAGCTTGACTCTTAAAAAGTTGACAGCGTTTACAGGCGAGTCCTACACTCCAAGTGCGAAACGAAAATCATTAATCGAAGAAGAGTGAAGAAGTTGGAGCAGGGGTCTTGAATCTTCCAAACACACTGACCATTTCGCGCATCTTTATCGTGCCGCTGTTGGTGGTGGTGTTGCTCACGCCTTTTTCGGAGAACTGGCTGGGCGTGCCGCGTCACATCCTGGGAGTGTTGATTTTTCTGGCCGCCGCGCTGACGGATTATCTGGATGGACACTTTGCGCGCAGCCGCGATCAGGTCTCGCGGCTGGGAAAGCTCTTAGACCCGATTGCGGACAAGCTCTTAATCTCAGCCGCGCTGATCTCGCTGGTGGAAAATCGTTTGGCTCCGGCGTGGGCGGTGGTGATTATCGTCGGGCGCGAGTTCGCGGTCTCCGGCTTGCGCTCGATTGCAGCGTCGGATGGAGTGGTGATCGCTGCGTCAAAGATGGGAAAGTTTAAGATGCTGGCGCAGGTCGTGACGGTCGCGCTCTTGATCGTATCAAGCGCGTCGGGGCGGCCTCCGGTGGAAAACTTCGGCCAGCCTTTTCCGGCGATACAGTTTTGGACTGTGCCTCAATTGCGCGCTGCCCTCTGGCACCTCTTCGGCAGCGGCGCGACGACCGCAGACGATTGGCGCGTGCTGCTTTACACTCTGGGGCGCGCGATGTTGTGGGTCGTCGTGTTGTCGGCGTGCGTTTCGATGTACGGATACTTCCGCGCTTTTTATCAAGCAGTCGTCGGTCGCCGCGAGTCAAATCTTGAGACCGAGCGCGCCAAGCGACTTGAGCCGCAAGCGGCGACGGCGCAGCAGCCGAGCAACAAAATTTCTCTCAGCTAAATAAGAATTGGAATTAAGCTGACTTGCGAGTGTATTTCTGCGCCAAGAGGGCTGCCAGCGGATAGTCTAACCCTGCGCCCCAGCGTGTGACAGTGATGCCGCCGGTGCTTTGATTGACATAGAAGACGTGTCCCTCCCGCTGCATCAATAAGCCGGGGCGGAAGCGGGCTGCGCATTGCTTGGAACCGTAATAGTTTGGTAACGCCGCTGCGCCCTTTCCTGTTTCATCGGTGGGTCTGAGGAACTGGCTGCCATGCCCCCTTTGTTCGCCGCGCGAACAACATCGTCTGCGGATGAGTAGTAGAAAGACCTGCTGCTCCTGTCGCCGTCCCGCGACGGGGTCGCCAGAATTTCATAGCTTGCGCCGTCCGATTTGACATCGAAATCGTATCTGTACATCGAGCCGCGCGCCAGCTTTGCGTCAATCAAGCTGGCAGTAGCCAACTCTTGCAACGTTCCGTATTTTCCGTAACCCGCACCGTCCTTGTACACTTCCTGTGCTTCGGCCAGCAAGACCATATTTCTGAGGGCTCCAGATTCGTTAGCCGCGCGCCGCGAGGCCAGAAGGTTCGGGATAGCAATCGCAGCCACGAT
The DNA here is from genome assembly GCA_014379795.1 of Pyrinomonadaceae bacterium. Lineage (GTDB taxonomy): Bacteria > Acidobacteriota > Blastocatellia > Pyrinomonadales > Pyrinomonadaceae > JACMLC01. The sequence goes on along the minus strand of JACMLC010000477.1, from coordinate 595 downwards.
GCCGACGTAGAAGAAAGAGACGACTGAGAGCACGATGCCCGCGATGGCGAAACCCCTGCCGCCATATTGCTCCGGAAACTTGTTGGTTTTTTTCAGCGCGACGATGCCGAGAATGAGTCCCGTGATAGAGCCTAAGCCCAACAGGCCGCAGGCCAACAAACTGACGATGCCTGTGACCAGAGATGCGATAGCCAGCCCGTTCTTTGGCGCTTCGCCTTGATACGGAGCGTACCCGTAAGACGCACCCTGATAGCCCGCCTGATTGTAGTCGCCCTGATAGCTTGCTTGATTGTAATCCCAATCATTCGCAGGCACGCTTTGAAAACCGCCCGGACTTTCCTCTTGCCATCCGCCGGCTTCGTGTCCGCCGCCCGCGTCCGTAAAAGCGAATTGGCAGCGCTTGCATGCTTCTGCCGTAGCCCAGTTGACCAGCCCGCAGTTCGGGCATTTAAGACTGCTGTTCATAACGTATTCCTCTTTATGGAAAGGAGGTGAGTCGAGCTTTGAAAGGGAGTTACAGAAGGGAATGAGCCGCGAGAGTGAAGCCCCTCGCGGCTCATCTTAATCTTTACTGTAGTTCAACATCATCGCCTGT
>JACMLC010000476.1 GCA_014379795.1 Pyrinomonadaceae bacterium | reverse complement strand
CAATAAACCAACAACCACCACTAACATTAGATAAACCGGGAATTGCAAGCATTGATACGCGACGCGCTCGGCAAATTAGATGAAGACAAGCGGCTCGTCTTCGCTTTAAAAGTTTTCCAGCAGCAGAGTTATGAGGAGATCGCTTTGATTACAGGTTTTTCGATAGCGAAGCTCAAGACGGATTTGCACCGCGCACGCGCGGAGATGCGCCGCCTGCTTCGTCCATATTTGGAGGTGAGCGATGAAATGTCTTGAATGCTTACCGCTCGTCGAAGAGTACGTTGACGGGGAATTGAATGTGAAAGACGCAGAGCGCGTGACGGCGCACGTCGCCGCCTGCAAGTCGTGCGCGGGCGCGGTTGATGCCTTGCTGCGCGAGCAGGAAATATACGCCGGCTACCAGCGCGAAGTGGAAGTCATGCCCGCGATGTGGCAGAACGTGCGCGCACGAATCGAAGCAGAGAAGGCCACGCCTCCTGTTAAAGCAGAGCCGCGCATTCAAGGTTGGCTCGCTGCTCTTTTCGGTACAAGATTGTTGCTCCGGCGTCCCGCTTTCGCCGTCGCGCTTGTCTTAATCGCGCTCGGCATTACCAGCATCGCTCTTCTCAAATTCTTAGGCTCTCGCCAACAGCCAACAATCGCGGAGAAAGATAAAACGCCGAGCGGCATTCAAAACGTCAACACGCCGCTCAAGGTAGAGACGCCTGACAAAATAAATAAGCCTGAAACGACTGCGGATGTCAAAAAAGATGAGCCGCGACCCGCGACCGGCGGCGGCGGCGAACGTGAACGGAAAACTAAAGAAGCGTTTGTCGCAAAAGATTCTCCTCGCTCAGAAACTCGTCAGCCCGTCAACGTCGCGCCGCTTGAATCTTCCGCGCAGGTTGTTGAGAGGGATGCTATTGAAAATTATACGAGCGTGAGCGCGCCGCGAGTGGCTGGCGCTCCGGAGCTTGAGATTGCGCGTCACGTCGAACAGGCGCAGCTTCTCCTGCGCTCGTTCCGCAATGTGCGGCTGGCAGAGACGAGCCACGCGCCCGACATCCTTTATGAAAAAGAGCAGTCGCGCAGGCTGCTTTACAAAAACATAGTCCTGCGGCGTGAGGCGCATGCGGAAGGCAATGCTCCGGCGGAAAAACTGCTCGGCATGCTTGAGCCGATCTTGCTCGACATCGCCAATTTGCCAGACCGCGCGACGGCGCGCGACGTGCTCTCAATCGAACGGCGGATGCAGAAAAAAGAGATCGTCGCCGCCTTACAGGTTCATGCGATACAAGCTCCGAACTCATATTAATTTAAAGGTTAAAGTGAAATCATGCGAAATAAAACTTGGACACTGGAGATGAATCAACGCACGCGCTACGTGGTGACGCTGCTGGTCACGCTGGCTGCTCTGGCATGCGTGCTGCTCTCCGGCACAAAATTTATCAAGGCGTCGGATCAGGATTTGGACAAGCTCAATCGCTTTGTCCAGACGCAGAACTCCGCGCAGGCATCCGCCAAAGTTTTCCGCGAAGGCAGAGACCTCATCGGCGATGAAAACTGGAAGGGCGCGGCGGACAAGTTCAGAGGCTTTATCACGAGCTATCCGAAAGACCAGAACGTGGATGCAGCGCTTTACTGGCTCGCCTTCGCGCTCAAAAAGCAGGAGCGATACGCGGACGCGGACGTGCAGCTCAACCGCTTGCTCAAAGACTTTCCGCGCTCGAAGT
>JACMLC010000475.1 GCA_014379795.1 Pyrinomonadaceae bacterium | reverse complement strand
TTTTCAAATCCCTCGACTATATTTTCGGCATACTTCAGTTTGCCTTCGGCGAGCCATTGTCCCAACTGCTTGACACCTTCGCCGTAACGGGCGGCGTATGCAGTGATGATGAAGCCCTGCATCAGCGCGCTGTTCACTAAAAGGTACGGCTGCGGGCGCGTGCCGACATCCGGCTTCTCAAGATTATAGAGCGAGATTTGGCCGCAGATGATAATGCGCGCTCTGCCGTTGATGAGCGGCATCACCGCATCGGATATTTCACCGCCGACGTTATCAAAGTACACATCAACTCCGCCGGGGCAGGCATCTTTCAATGCCCCTCTCAGATCAGTTGCGGTCTTGTAGTTAATCGTCGCGTCCACGCCGAGTTCTTTTATCAGATATTCGTTCTTCTCATCCGACCCGGCGATGCCCACCACGCGGCATCCCTTGATTTTAGCAATCTGGCAGACAGCCATGCCAACCGCGCCCGCCGCGCCGGAGACGACCACGGTTTCACCGGCCTTTGGCTGGCCGATGTCCAACAGGCCGAAGTAAGCAGTCAAACCCGGCATCCCCAAAACGCCGAGCGCAGTCGTCACTGGCGCGAGCTTCGCATCTACCTTGATAAGCTCACTTGCTTTGATCACCCAGTACAACTGCCAGCCTAGATAGCCGGTCACGATGTCGCCCGGCGCGAAAGCCTCTGAGCGCGATTCGACGACTTCGCCGACCGCGCCTCCGGTGATGACCTCGTTCAAAACGAACGGCTCGACATAGGATTTGCCTTCGTTCATGCGCCCGCGCATGTATGGGTCTACGGACAGGTACAGCGTCCGCACCAAGACCTCTCCATCATTCGGTTGCGGAATCTCTCCTGCATCAACCAGCTTAAAGTTATCCGGCGTCGGCATTCCCGCAGGACGGCTGGCGAGCACAAATTTCTTATTCATTCTATTCTCCATTTGACGCACGCCTTTGTGCGCTCTCTTCTACAACTTGTATCCGGCCTTTAATCTCATCCGGCAGAGCTGCTTTCTTGAGCTTGTGGTAATCGTAAGAGACTATCAAGCCTTCGCCTTCCGCCGCCACCTTCGCGTGAAGGTGGCTGACCACCAGATACTTCATCAGAAAGCGATCTTCCTCAATCTCGGAAATCCGCGTCCCCACAGAGACCGTATCCGGATAGGTAAGCGGCAACCGAAATTTGCATTGAGTCGAAGCGAGAATCGGCCCGATGCCCGTTTCTTTCATATACGTCCAGATGTCCAGCCGGTCAAAGTAAGCCATCCGCGCGCTTTCAAAGTAGCGGAAGTAGATGATGTTATTGACGTGCAGGAGAGAGTCCATCTCTCCCCATGCGACTGGTATCTCGATGATGACAGGGAATGTTTTAAGTAGCTCCTGCATTCAACCGTTCCTCGCGTGTGAACCAAGTTTCGATGATTTAAAGATTTTATCCAGCTTCCCGCTCATGTTGATGCCTGACAATGATGCTAAACGGAATTGTCTTACTTCCCTTCCGCGTTTCGCAACCCTTTGATGAAGCTACTGTAGCTCGCTCTCCGGTTTCAAGGTTATACTTAGACACTATTTCAAAACTCAAGTTGCAGAGCGCTTCAAAACTTTGCGTCTTATCTCTTCTCTTTGCGCCACCAGCGAGAAATACAAACGTTTCACGCTGGTGGCGCAAACAAGGAAAGACTCAAGGCGCAAAGAGTTGAAGGGTTTTGAAAAAAACTCTTAAATTACAAGCAGAGCTGATTCAGTATAATCGTTGGAATGGTCAAAGGTCATTAAAGGCTATGAAAGAACCATCATATCCGGCTGCGCGTGCGGTCGCCGGGACGGTGCGGGAGCATTTCGCGCGGCACATCGCGGTGGCGCGAGAGCAAAGACACCAGCAACAGCTAACGCCGCCGCCGGATGCAGAGGCGATTGAAGCGATTATTGACATCGCGTTCTGGGCCAGTCTCCGGCGCGAAGAGGGCTATTCGCCTAAAATCTCGCTCGCCTTCTTTGCTCCCGAACAGGCCGGGCATCCGCTCACGTTCGAGCCGCGTCTGCCGCTCACGCCCGCTGCGCTCGCGCGGCTCGCGCCCGCCGTTGAGCGACCCGGAATCCATCTCGGCGTCTGGCGCTATGATGACGAGCTGTTTGTGTGGGGAACCACGCGCACGATTCCGCGCCTCTGCTTTGTGCTGGAAGTCATAGAACCCGGACTGCTGGTGATTAAATACCGGCGCGGGCAGGATTCCGGCAAGTTCGTCAACGTGCTGGTGCTCAAGGGCGACCAGATTAAAGTAGTGGACGAGCAGGGCACAAGCCTGCCCGACTGCCCCGCGCTGTTGACGCCGATGCTCGGCTTCGGCGCGACCGACTTGAGCGCGGATTCTGTGAACGTGCTGGTACAACTGGCTGCTTCGATGCGC
>JACMLC010000474.1 GCA_014379795.1 Pyrinomonadaceae bacterium | reverse complement strand
GCGCTTATTTTATCGCTTAGCTTCGCGGCCATCGCAGATACGGTCCGCCAGAAGGACGGCAGCGTGATACGCGGTCAGGTCGTGGGCTTCAAAGACCAGCAATTTACGGTGCTCATCGGCAGCGGCGCGCGTGGCCGCCGCAGCACTGTGACGCTCTACATGGAGGATGTGGAATCCATCGAGTTCGATGCGGCGACTGGCACGACCACATCCATCAGCTCGAACGATGATGACGACGGCAGTACGATGAGCGGCGTCACGACTCCGCAGTCAACACCATCATCCACGCAGTTGCCGCGCCCGACCGCCTCGCGCCCGAGCAGCACGCAGCCGTCTTCCGGCACGCAGTCTTCAAACAACCGTCCCGGCTCGACCGGCTCGACTTCGCGCCCGCCGGCGACCACGACGCGGCCTTCTTCGACCTCAGCCACCGCGCCCAACTATGTTCCGATCAATGCCCGCGTGCGCGGCGACAATTCCACGAACGGTTGGACGAACAGCGGTCTGGTAGTGCGGCGCGGCCAACGCCTTCGCGTCAATGCGACGGGACAGGTCTCGCTCGGCAACGGGCGGTTTTCGACGCCCTCCGGCATCGGCACGCTTCAGGACAGGGACAAGCTGATGCAGGACGAAGCGACCGGCGCGCTGATCGCGGTGATTGGCGATGATAACAACGAGTTCGTCTTTATCGGTCGGACGCGCGAGTTCATAGCGCAGCGCGACGGCGTGCTGTTTCTGGGCGTCAACGAAGGCAACCTGAACGACAACACTGGCGCGTATGATGTCGTCATCGAAGCGGATGCTTCCGGCGGCTCAAGATAAACGGCTTGAGAGTGTGTTTGATAAAACCACAAAGGCACAAAGACACAAAGGTAAGCATAAAGTTTTCTTCGTGCCTTCGTGTCTTTGTGGTTGAGTTTTACCGGATGCTATTAGCATCTTAAAGACTTTGCCTGACATCTAACGAGCTTGACCACGCGCGCCCGTGCCGCATATATTTTCAAGCAACTTTAAGCAAAGCGTCCCCTACAACTATTTTTGCCGGACAAGGATTTTATTATTATGAGAAGCCATCTCTTCCACCGTCGCTTTTCCGCCGTCGCCCTCATGCTCGCGCTTCTTTTCGGCCTGACGGGCAATCTTGCCATGACGCAGGCGCAATCGCGCCGCCAGCCGCCTACCTCCGACAAGAAGAAAAACAAGCGGCCTGACCCCACGCAGCCCGGGCAGGAAGAGACGCCGACGGATATTGTCGGCAAGCCGCAGGACGCAGAGACCATCACCGTTACCACCAATATCATCAACATCGAAGCGGTCGTCTATCATAAAAAGTCGGGGCAGGCTGTGACCGCGCTCAAGAAAGAAAATTTCGCTATTTTTGAAGACGGCGTGCAGAAAGATATTACCAACTTCTCCACGCCCGAATCTCCGATTACGGTGGCGATGGTGGTCGAGTACAGTAAGCTGTCAGAAAGATATGGCGGCGGCGGATACGAGCCGGGGCGTTATGAGGTGTTGCGCCCGATGGCAATGTTTCTCTCAGGGTTTATCAAGCCGCCCGAGGATTATGTCTCGCTCATCGCTTTCGACCTGCGCCCGACTCCGATTACGGATTTTACGAATGACCCGGGTCGTATTCGTCAGGCGATGAACTTGATGCTCAAAAACTTTCCGGCCTTCTCGGATACAAATCTGTATGACGCGCTCCAGTTTACGCTAATCGGCGGCAAAGGCGATTCGGTCGTGCTGGAAAATAGCAAATCACGCACCGCAGAATATGCCGGGCTGGTGGATGTGCAGGGACGCCGCAGGGCCGTCCTCTTGATTGCTTCCGGCCTTGATACCTTTAGCAAGATCAATTATGACAAGGCGCGCAAGATCACGCAGAACGCCGGAATCCCGATTTACATTATCGGGACGCTCAACTTTTTCTACAAAAAGTACGGTGACATGATCGGAGCGACGGATGATTTGCTCGGCAATCCCGGAAGAATGTCGTTTCTACAGGCTCAGCAAGTATTAAAGACTTTCGCCGCTGAGACCGGCGGAGCATATTACCCCATCACCTTTGAAGGCGAAATTCCCTCCGCACTGCAATCCATCAACGCAATGATGCGCAGCCAGTACAGCCTCGCTTTCGATCCCGGCGAGCAGAAACGCGACGGCAAAAAGCGCAAGATCGTCGTTAAGGTTGACATTGACGGCGATGGTCAATACGACGACAAAGAATTCGTCGTCAACCACCGTCCCTTCTACAACGCGCCGAAGGACGAAAAGAAGTAAGTAAGGGCAGTGATAAGTGATAAGTGATAAGAGAAGACGCGTTCTTTCTTATCACTTATCACTCATTACTTATCACTGCTTTTCTACGCTCCGTGCAATCTTAATCTGAACTCATCATTAAAGGCGTGTACGTCTGCGCGCTTGCCTGAGAAGAGGCGCGACTGGCGCGAGAGCATCGGCAGGCCGCCGTGTGGCAGCTTGAGGCCGTAAGCGTGGCTGGAAAAGAGCGCGGCGAGTTGCGGGCTGAGACGCATCGGCACGCCGTAGCGAATGGCTCTTTGCGCGGGCGGCACGAACCCGGCGGAGCGTCTGGGGTTGATAATCTCTATCGCGTGGTCGAAGACATGCAGCCGCGTCGAGACATCCCTGAGCGCAAGGTCTCTGTGCGCCAGCGCGTTTGCCAGACTCTCGCGCACCGCGTCGCGTTGATAGTTAGCGCGCGCTGCGATTGGCGCATCATCTATGCCTTCGCCTTCGACACCGCCGGGAAATTTGCGCGGGCGCGTCTCCCACAAATCGCAGTAACGCTCTACGAAGCGCAATGCGGATTCATAGAGCGTGTGCAAATTTCCCGTGAGCTGAACCGTTTCGACGAGCGGGGCGTGCGTCGTGTCGCCCGCGTACCTCGCGGCGATGATGGCAGAGCGCGGCAGGAGCTGCGCCACACGCTCATCGCTTCCGAAGAGGAGCAGCCCCGCGACGGTCGGCACGACTTCTCCCATATTTCCCGCCGCCAGCAAGAGATCACGCTTTAAAACTTCTCCGGTCGGGTAATCCGCGAGCGCAGCTTCTTCAAAAGCATCTCCTTCAAACTCTCTCACAAAGCTCCACAAGTGCGCCTCGTCTATATCCGCGACGCTGGCGCCGATGACCGGCACGTTTTCATAACCGAGTGGCCGCGCCTCGTCCATCAAGGCCGAGAGTTCTTCGCGTGACGCCTCGCGTTTTTCCGACCCGAAGCGCAGATAGAAACGCCCGTCGCGCGTCCTGTAAGGCCGCCTGCGCCCGTCAACCTCAAGCGCGACGATGCGCCGCCCGTTATCGAACGCGATGCGATCAATCAAGGGGACAAGCGGCGGCTCTATCTCTTCGCGGCAGATGCGCGCCAACTCTTCCTGCACCGTTTCGGGATCGTCAACGCCCTCTACGCGCAGTTGGTCACTGACGCCGAAGACGATGACGCCGCCCGCAGTATTGGCGAGCGCGACTATCTCCTGCGCGATCTTTTCAGTATTCGAGAGCTTGACTTTTAATTCGAGGAAAGTGTCTTCGCCGCCGCGCACCAGCCGCATCAGCTCTGTGCGTGAGGTTTGCGGCGCAGGCGCGGAAGAAAGGAACTCATGGAAAGCGCGTTCCGAGGTGGATTCGTGTCGCTGGCTGTTACGAAATTTTCTGCGAGCCATTTGTGTCTGGACGGGGCTGCGGTTCCCGCCCGGATGCGCGTGCTGTCAAAAAGCGTCACGCATCTCTGGAATTAAAGTTTAAGCTTCCGTTTGTCCGCTGACAGTTTCGAGTATCTCTTGCTCGCGCCGCGCCAGCTCGCGTCCCTGACTTGCCACGACCGGGCGATAAAGCGCGACGGCTGCACCTGCGAACAAAGCAAGTGTAGCATACTTCACAACCAAACTTTGTGCCAGATAGCCTGCGGCGGCGGCCACGACGGGCAGCAAAACCATCAGCGCGAACAGCGGCAGAAGAAGAAGACCCGCCATGCCCGTCATGTTCAAACGCTTGCCGAACTTCAAACGCTTTGGGAAACGCATCGAAAGCCAGTTGCCCGCCAGCGTCATCAGCACCGCGAAGACGGGCAGGCACAGCAGCACGAAAACAATCGCGCGAATGGTCAAATCGCCGAAGACGAGTTGATTGACCAGCAGGAGCAGCAGCGCAAAGACGACGGCAATCAGTGCTATCACAACATTTTTGCCGATGAGGATAGTGCGCCTCTCAACCGGCGACAGAATCAGCGCACGCATCCCGCCGTCGTCGAAAGCAAAGCTATTGCAGGCCAGCGACGAGAGCAGCATAAAAACGTAGAGGACTCCGAAAACCGCCATCATTCCTTCACTGTAAAAAGCAAAAGAGTTCGCGTGCTCCGCCAGTCCCGGCGGCACACCGCGTCCCCTGCCGCCCTGCCATCTCGAAGGCATCAAGCGAACCGCGATTAAGACCAGAGGCATCACTCCCAACACGCGCAACTGTGCATTGCGCATCGCATAGCGCAGCTCTTTCTCAATCACCGCGTTCAGCTCGATTGAGACGAAGGG
>JACMLC010000049.1 GCA_014379795.1 Pyrinomonadaceae bacterium | reverse complement strand
GAACGAAAAAGTAGAGCGGGGGGAAGTAAGGCTGAGGGCGCTGGTTGAAGCGCTCGTCAGCGACCTTAGTCCATTAGCCGCCGCTTCGAACCTGCATTTGATCAACAACGTACCCGAAGAGCTGACAGTGTTCGCTGATGCCAGCATGTTGACCCTTATTTTTCAGAACCTCATCTCTAACGCCATAGACTACACGCCGAACGGAGAAGTCATTATCGAAGCGCAGAAGATCAAAGAATCCGCTGCTATCGAATGCTGGGTTAGCGACACTGGCGCAGGGATTCCAGCAGACCGGCTGGAAAAGGTGTTCGACAAATTAGAAAGCGATCCGGATAAGAAAAGCGGCATGGGACTTGGCCTTGCCATCGTCAAGCAATTCGTTGAAGCGCACGACGGTCAGGTGGCGGTTAAGAGTGAACCCGGTCAAGGCGCGACCTTTCGATTCACTATTCCTGACAAAGCGAAAGTAGGGCAAGAACACGATAGCTGATTGCAATGGACTGTACCATCCCTGACGGCCTCTGTTTCTGCCATCAACTTTTATCTTCTCGTCGCTCGCGCCAGCCTGCGCCGCACGCGGTCGCTCGCGCCGACCATAAAAATCATTATCTCAGCCAGACGCGGGACAAAGGCCGCGCGCCGCAGGGCTGCGCAGGCGCGCAGGCGCGACTGGAATCTCTCTTTGTAACGTGTGCGATATTCGCCCGATAATTTTTCAAAGCCCGCGCCGTCTCTGAGGGCTGGCAGGTGTTTGAGGATGGCCTGCGCCGCCAACTCTCCGCTCTCCAAAGCCATCAACATCCCGCTCCCAGTGAAAGGGTCTATAAAAGAAGCGGCATCGCCCGCCGCGAGCAAGCCGTCCGCCGGAACCAGACCCCGCCTGCCAAAGCCTTCGAGCGAAACCGCCAGCCACGGCGAAGCCGCGCGCGCATGCTCAAGCGTCCAGGCCGCACGCCGATTTTTGAAAACTACTTCACGCAATACTTTTTCCGGTTCGTTCCCGCACGCCCGCACATCGCGCGCGGAGGCGATAAAGCAAAGATTGCTCAGGCCGCCTTCGACCATGCTCAACCCACCGTAGCCGCCGCGATAAAAATAGATTTCGCAGTTACCTTCGGCGGCGCGCGCTCCTTCCAGATGCGCCTTAAATGCGACGAGCCGCGCAGGTCTCTTTCGCGCCGGATGATTTTCCAGACCCTGCTTCTCGACCCTTCGCGCGAGGGCGCGAGTTCTTCCGGTCGCGTCAATCGTCACCAGCGAGTGAATATCCTGTACGCCGCCGCTGCCGTTTTTCAATTGCACGCCGCGCACACGCCCGTTATCCATCAAGAGACCTGAAGCATGTGATTCTTCAAGCACCGACACGCCAGCCTCACGCGCACGCTCTAAGAGCTGTGCATCCATCTCTGCGCGGCTGAGGCCGAGAGCGGTCGCGCCGCCGCTCCCGAACCACTCGCTCGGAACGGAAACCCTGCCGCCACCGCGCGCATAAAAAACCGTCTCCAAAAGACGCGCCCCACCCGCCGAAAGCATTCGCTCCTCGCAGCCGAGTCGCGCAAAGTGCTCCAAACATTCCGGCGAGATAAATTCGCCGCACAACTTTTCGCGCGGAAAACGCTTCTGCTCCGCCAGCAAGACACGCGCGCCGCGCACGCTCAGGTGAATCGCCGCACACGCGCCCGCCGGGCCGCCGCCCGCAATCATCACATCAAAGTTTTGCGCTTGGTTAGTCACAGAGAAATTTTAGCCACAGAGGTCACAGAGGTCACAGAGAAATTCTTTTAATACCATCAACTAAGCGCGAAGCTCCAAAATTGATTAATAGTCCTCGCCTTAAACCGGTAGCTTTCAAATATGAGAGTGTTTGAGCAGTAGCAACATGAGGCAGATTTGCTATCGCTTTAAGCTCAACCACAACTTCATTCTCTATTAGCAGGTCAATTCTTTGTCCCTTAATAATATGCTCCTTGTATCTCACTTCTACTTCTACTTGACGCTGAAATCGAAGGTGCCGAAGTGGTAATTCAACGCAGAGCGCTTCCTCGTAGACAGACTCCAAGAGGCCGGGACCAAGAACACGATGCACCTCGATAGCAGCTCCGATTATCTTCTCAGTGAGTTGATCGCTCATTCGCGTCCGCCTTTATTTTTGTATCTTCGCTCTCTGTGTTCTCTGTGTCCTCTGTGGCTAATCTTATTTCGAACTGCCACTCAACACCAGACGAAACGGAAAGCGACGCACTAAGCGAATCTCTTGCAGATGCGCTTGCGAGGCAAGCTGTTCCAACTCTTCCGGACGAAAGCTGCGCAGGATTGAGAGCGCGCCGTCTTCGCGTATCAGGCGATTATGCAGAAAGATTTTCCCGATTGTCGTGTACAAAAAATATGCGAGCGGGTGGCGATGCAGGTCTATCACAAACACCTTGCGGCGCGCGACTCGCTTCATCTCGCGCAGCACGGCGACGACTTGCGGGTCTTTAAAATGATGCGTGAACAATGAACAGATGACGTAATCAAAACAATCATCCGCGAAAGGTAATCTTAGAGCATCGCCGCGCACCGTTTTGATCTCTGAAAAATCTTTCGACTCTTCGAGAATGGCTCTGGCGGAACGCGCATTCAGCTCAAGTCCGGCCAGCCTTGCGCGCCTGCCGCTCGCACGCGCCCGCCGCGCGATAACCCGCAACAGCTCTCCTGAACCAGCCCCGACATCCAGCACCGAGAAGCTTTTCAAATCGGCGCGCTCGACCTCTGCCAGGAGCGAGCGTCGCAACGCGCCCGCATCGCCCAGAAAGCGATTGATGCGCCGCAGCAAGACCAGACAGCCTTCATATTCTTCGGGCGTGTAGTCGCCCTTATCCAGATGCTCAAGCTCTTCGCTGCGCTGACGAAAAGCAAGGATGAAGGATGAAGGATGAAGGATGAAAGAAGAGCTATTTGTCTTTACTTCATCCTTCATCCTTCCGCCTTCATCCTTTCAATGACGAGCGCGCTGTTCTTTGAGCCGAAGCCGATGCAGTTGCAGAGGGCGACGCGGACGCTCTTTTCGCGCGCGTGGTTCGGAACGTAATCGAGATCGCAGGCCGGGTCTGGCTGGTCAAGATTGATGGTCGGAGGAATGATGTTTGTGTGCATGGCGCACAAGGCCGCACAGAGTCCTGCCGCGCCGCTGGCTCCCTGCGGATGACCTATCTGTGATTTGGTCGCGGACATCGGAATGTGTCCGGCGTGTTCACCCAACGCGAGTTTCAAGGCTTGAGTTTCGATGCGGTCGTTGAGCAGCGTGGACGTGCCGTGCAAATTGACGTAATCAACTTCCGAAGCAACGCGCCCGGCGTCTTCGAGCGCGAGCGACATGGCACGCGCAGGCTCTTCGCCCGTCTCTGCCAGACGCACGCGATGATAAGCGTCGCACGTCGCGCCGTAGCCGGTTATCTCTGCATAAATTTGCGCGCCGCGATTTTGTGCATGCTCAAGCTCTTCGAGCACGTAAATCCACGCGCCTTCGCCGAGCACGATGCCCGAACGGTCTTGCGAAAAGGGACGCGAGGCGCGGTGCGGCTCGTCATTCCACTCATTTGTCAGCACAGTCATCAAATTAAATCCGGCGAGGATGCCGGGAGCAATCGGCGCATCAACGCCGCCCGCCAGCATCACTTCCTGACGACCGAGCGCGATGTGCTCTGCGGCATAAGCCATCGCGTCGGTCGAACTGGTGCAGCCCGTCGAGACGATATGCGAGAGACCGCGCAGGCCAAACGCCATCGAAAGCTCTGAAGAGAGTCCGCCGTGCGTTGATGAAGGGATTGTGTAGACGCTCGCCTTGTGTCTGGGGCCAACGTACCAGTATTCGTACTGCTGCTCTGTGAAGGCTAAACCTCCGCCGCCCGTCCCCAGAACGACGCCTATCTCTCGCCGCTCGGCCAGAGACAAATCGCTTGTTTGAAGCCTCGCGTCATCAAGGGCTTCGCGCGCCGCCCGAAGCGCGAGCGGGACTGTGCGCGCGACGTGCTTGCGGTCTTTCGGATTAAGCTCAGCCTCCCAGTCAAAGCCGACGACTTGCGCCGCGATCTTGACCGGCGAAGCCGAGACATCAAAGCCTTCTATCAGGCGGACGCCGCTCTCTCCCCTTTGCAGCGCACTCCAAAAGGCCGCGCGCCCGATGCCAATCGGCGTCACGCAGCCGATGCCTGTGATGCAGACGCGGCGCGGCTTTTTAAAACGTCCGAGCATGAATGGTTAATCCCTGTGATTGATGACGATCAAGCTATCTCTGAAGTGGCTTTCAGCATAGCATTGTGCGCAACAGTTGGCGACAGATAACTCAAGCGACGGCGGGGGCAAGCCCCTCTTCCCAACCTTTGAGACTGTGCAGCTTGAATGATTCAATGAATATTATTTCGCAGGTCAGGAAGGGCGGCTTGCCCCCGCTGCTTTACAAAAACAAAAGAACCGGATGCGCTCAGGCGCGCAAGACCGGTTCTTTCTTTGTCAGTCGAGATTTATGATCTCTTTATCATTCGGCGGTTTCGATCTTTGTCCCGCATTCGTTGCAGAACTTCGTGCCCGGAGAAACTTCTGCCTGACAGCCCGGACACTTGGGCTTCTCCTGCTTGGAGCCGCATTCGCCGCAGAACTTTGCGCCTTCTCTTAATTCCGCGCCGCACTTGACGCATGGCACTGTCGCCGCTGCCGTCTCCATCTTCGCGCCGCAGTCGTTGCAGAACTTTGGCGAGCCTGCGTTGGCCGCGCCGCACTTCGGACACTTGACGGTCGCAGAGCCTGTGGCTGCGCCGCCTTGTGTGTTCTGCTGGTGTTGTTGTTGCGGGTTCATCGCGCTGCCCATCGCGTTCGCCATCGCGCCGCCGACCGCAAAGCCTGCGCCGAGTCCCGCGCCGAGTCCCGCGCCGCCCGAAGGATTCTGCGCCGCATCGCGCATCGCGTCCGCTGCCTGAAACTGCGCGTAACGCTGCGCATCGCCGAGCACGCCCATCGAAGTGCGCTTGTCCATAGCCGCTTCGACCTCCGGCGGCAGGGAAATGTTCTCGACAAAAAACTTGGTCAGCTCGATGCCAAACGTGGCGAACTCTTCGCGCAGCTTATCGCGCGCAATCTTGCCCAGCTCGTCATAGCTCGCAGCCAAGTCAAGCGCGGGAATTTTCGCTTCGCCGAGCGCATCCGTGAAACCACTGACGAGCGAGCGTTTCAACTGCCCCTCGATGTCTTCGGTTTCAAAATGAGCGTTTGTGCCAGCGACTTCTTTGATAAAGGTGCGCGGGTCTGAGACGCGCATCGTGTAGATGCCGAAAGCCCTCAAGCGCACCATCCCGAAATCCGCGTCGCGCATCATCACAGGGTTCATCGTGCCCCACTTGAGGTCTGTGAACTGTTTGGTGTTGACGAAATAGACTTCGGATTTGAACGGCGAGTTAAAGCCGTATTTCCATGCACCGATCTTAGAAAGAATCGGCGTGTTGCCACCGTCAATCGTGTATAGCCCCGGCCCGAACACGTCTGCGACCTGTCCCTGAAAAACGAAGACGGCGGCCTGCGATTCTCTGACGGTCAATTTCGCGCCGTTCTTGATCTCCTGATCTTTAACGGGAAAGCGATAGAGCATCGTGTTGCTCGAATCGTCGAGCCACTCGATGACCTCAATAAACTGGTTGAAAGGGTTAACGCGATCAAGTATTCCCATCTCTGTCTTAATCTCCTTCTGCTGCAAAGCGCGATAGCAATCTTACCATCCGCCCGACATTATACGCTCACGCGCGATGCGATGTTCGCGCTATCAACTGTTTTGAGAAGACCATTTGATACCACAAACTATGACACAAAACTGCGGCGCGTGTGAAGGGGAGAAAGGCGTTGGATGAAGGCGGAGGGATGAAGGATGAAGGAGATGCTATTAAAGATGAGCGATTCAAGGTTCAATAGCATGCCTGTCATCCTTCATCTTCGCTCGTCGTTTCCAGATTGAATACAGAATGAGCGCGAAGAGGCCGCCAGCGATGTCTATGAAGCTGTCGTAAATCGAACCCGTGCGGGTTGAGACAAAGCTTTGATGAAACTCGTCTGAGAAAGCAAGGAGGCTGACGAGCAACAAGGTGATGTAAAAGAATCCGCGCCGCAGCCATTCGCGTGACGAAGCGGCGAAAGCACGCGCGGCCAGCAGCGCAAAGATGGCGTACTCTGTAAAGTGCGCCGTCTTGCGCACCCAGAAATGCGCGAGGAGGATTTTCGCTTCGCTGATGTCAGGAAAGAGCCACAACAACAGCGGGCGGATGATGCGCGAAGTGTTGGCGGAAGACAGCTCGCCCGTCGAGCCTAAGATAATGATGCTCATCCACACGACGAGCGGCGCGTAACGCCAGAAGCGACCGGGCTGCTTCTTTCGCTCATGCGTCTCAGACTCTAAATTTTCGCTGCGCGCGATCATCAAAATAATTGCCACAGAGGGCACAGAGGGCACAGAGAAAAATTTCAAGGTACGATCACCTTTTTCAACTCTGTGTTCTCTGTGTCCTCTGTGGCTTAGACTTTTACACAAGTCTACTGATCGTAAGCCGATGGCACCGGGCGATCACCGTTTATGCCGAACTGTTGCGCGCGGAATCCGGCTGTGCTCTGCAAGATGTACCACACGCCATTGCCCGGACGAAAGACAGTCAGGTCGGTCTTGCTGTCGCCGTCATAGTCTCCCGGCGCAGGTGTGTCGCCGCTCGTGCCGAAGGCCTGTGCGCTCACCGCTCCGTTCGAGCTTTGGAGGATATACCAGACGCCATCGCCCGGTCTG
>JACMLC010000473.1 GCA_014379795.1 Pyrinomonadaceae bacterium | reverse complement strand
TGACGAATCTGCATGATTTCCGAGCATTATCAACTTTTCTCGATTTGCTCTGGTAGGTGATGAAAAACTCGGAGCTAGGATTCATGCAAAATCAGCGAAATCATTGAGAAAAAAGCACTTCGATTTATGCACACTCTTCATTTAAATTGCCACAGAGACACCGCAGACACGGAGGATAACAATAAAAGTAAGGGCTGTTGAGTCTCTTTTGAAATTAAATTCTCTGTGTCTCTGTGTCTCTGTGGCATTCTTTGAGAATAGATAATTGAGTGACGGAGTGTGTTAGTCGCGCGCGTGAGTTTCGTAGTAAGATGCCCGCTCGAAAAACTTCTCCCTGCAATCAAATTCTACTTTGGAAGGGCGCTTTCTGATAGCCATGCGTAATGCTCGTTTACAAGCTGCTTTCGTGCTGGCAGCGATTCTCTTTTTCTTCACAGCCGTCGAAGCGCGCGCGCAAGATTCGCGGAACGGAGCGCAACCCGACATCAGCTACACGGTCTCGATGTCAAAGCCTTACACGCATCTTTTGGAAGTAGAGATGCGCGTGCGCTCATCACGTCTTCCGGCAAACGCGGATTTGGTGATGCCCGTCTGGACGCCCGGCTCTTACCTTGTGCGTGAGTACGCGCGGCATGTGCAGGACTTTGCCGCGAAGGATGCGGGCGGGCGCACACTTGCTTGGCGTAAGTCGAGCAAGAACACCTGGCGTGTGGAGACGGGCGGGGCGAAAGAGATCGTGGTGGTTTATAGCGTCTGTGCCAATGAGCTGACGGTGCGGACGAATGAACTGAATGACGAGCACGCGTTCTGGACCAACGCTGCGCTTTTGATGTATCCCGCCGGACAATTGAAATCTCCTTCGACCTTGCGCATCGTGCCGTTCGGCGAGTGGAAGATTGCGACGGGATTGGCGGCGGTGGCAGGCCAGCCAAACACTTTCCGCGCGGAAACTTACGACGCGCTTTATGACTCGCCGGTCGAGGTCGGAAATTTTAAGACGCTCTCTTTTGAAGTCAAAAATGTTTCGCATCGCATTGTCATCAACGGCGAAGGAAATTACGATGGGGAGCGCATGCGGCGCGACGTGCAGAAAATCGTCGAGACGACCGTCGAGATGTTCGGCGGCGAGTTTCCGTATCGCGACTATACTTTTATTTTGAATTTGCGGATGGCTGGCAGCGGCGGGCTTGAGCATACAAACTCGACCGCGCTGATCTGGCGTCGCTTTGGCTTTCGCCCGGAATCAAGCTACATAGACTTTCTCTCGCTGGTTGCGCATGAATACTATCACGTCTGGAACGTCAAGCTGATTCGCCCGGATGCGTTGGGGCCGTTCGATTACACGCAGGAGAATTACACGCGCCTCTTGTGGGTCGCAGAAGGCTTAACGGATTATTACGAAGACCTCATCCTGCGCCGTTCGTCTCTCATGTCCGATAGACAGTTTTTGAATGTCTTTGCCGTCGCCATACAAGACTTGCAGAACCGCCCCGGCAGGTTTGAGACGAGCGTGGAAGAGGCCAGCTTTGATGCGTGGATCAAGTTTTACAGGCCGGACGAGAACGCCGTCAATAATCAAATCTCTTATTACGATAAGGGCGGCATCGTAGGCATGCTGCTCGACCTTGAGATACGCAGGGTATCGAAGGGCGAGCGTTCCCTTGACGACACGATGCGATACCTTTACGCGGAGTTCTCGAAGAAGGGACGCAACTACACGCCGGAAGATTTCCAGCGCGCGGCGGAGCGCGCGGCGGGCGCGAGCCTCGACAGTTTTTTCTCTAAATACGTGCGCGGGCGCGACGAGATTGATTATGATGCGATACTTGCCGCCTTCGGCCTGCGGCTAGATACTACGGGCGCGACCGCTTCAACCACGCCGCCCGCCGAGCGAGCCTTTTTCGGCGCGACGCTGGCGCAAGTGAACGACCGCCTGATGGTCAGAAATGTTCGTGAAGGCACGCCCGCTTACGATCAGGGCATCATGTTTGATGACCAGATAGTCGCGCTCGACGGCATGCGCGTCGGCCTTGAGACATGGGACGCACGCCTCTCGGAAAAACGTCCGGGAGACAAAATTCGTGTCACCGTGTTCCGGCGCGATGACCTGCGCACGATTGAAATCACGCTCGGCGGTCGCATCGTCGCGCCCTACGCAATCGTGCCCGTCGCACAACCAACCGAAGACCAGCAGCGTCTTTATCAAGCATGGATGGGCGCGCCGTTAAAAAAACAGTGATAAGTGATAAGTGATAAGTGATGAGTGATAAGAAAAAGCTTTTCGTCTTGTCTCATCACTTATCACTCATCACTTATCACTTGATTTTATGTATCACAGCATCACTCTCAACATCGAAGACCGTGTCGGGCGAATCGCTTTCGCGCGCCCGCCGCTGAATATTTTTAATATCGCCATGATGCGCGAGATCGGCGAGGCTGTGAACGAATGCCTGAGCCACAGAGACATGGTGGCGATTGTGTTTGAGGCGACCAAAGAGGCGCGTGCGTTTAGCGCGGGCGTGGCGGTCGAAGAGCATGCCGAAGAGACTGTCTATCAAATGCTCGAATCGTTTCATAATATCTTTCGCGCGCTCGATCAGGGCGGGAAGCCGACGATTGCTGTGGTGGATGGCGCGGCGCTTGGCGGCGGGTGCGAGCTGGTCGCGGCTTGCGACATCGTGATTTCGAGCGACCGCTCGCGCTTCGGCCAGCCGGAAATCAAGCTCGGCGTGTTTCCGCCAGTCGCAGCCATCTTGCTGCCGCGCATCATCGGCGAAAAACGCGCGCGTGAGCTGGTCTTGACCGGCGAGCTGATTGATGCCGAAGAAGCTTTGCGTCTGGGGCTTGTCAGTTACGTTGTGCCGAACGCATCGCTGAACACAAAATTGCAGGAAGTTTTGGGAAAGTTTCGCGAGCTGAGCGCGCCCGCGCTCGAAGCCACACGGCGCGCTCTCGATCTGGCGCGCGGCTCGACCTTTGAAGACGCGTTGAAAAATGTCGAAGACTTATATTTAAATGAGCTGATGAAAACAGAAGACGCGCACGAAGGCGTCAGCGCGTTTATGGAGAAACGCAAACCCGCATGGCGAAACAAGTGATGAGCAGCGAACACGCTTTAAGAAAAAAACTCTTCATCATCGTGGCTGTTATCTCGCTCCTTTTACAGCTTGCGAGCCTGCCCGCGTTCGGGCAAAAGTCGCGGCGCAAAGGACGCAGCAGCAGCAAGCGTCCGCCCCTCACTTCTACTACACGCGCGAAGCCGAAGCCGAAGCCGGAGCCGCTTGTTTCTCCGCAGAAGGTCGAGCAGGCGATGGGCATGGTCTGCGCAGAGCGCGCCAGAGACCCCTTGGGGAGCATCCCGATTGACGAGATGCAGGCGCGCGCATCCTTAGAGCTTAATCACCCGGAGGCGGTCATGGGAGCGCAACGCGCGCGGCGGCTGCTTCCGCTCGCCAAAGAGCTGGTTATCGAAGCCCTACGACAGCTTGCCAGCGAACAAGGCATCAGTGCGCGGCAGGTTCGTGCGGCTGCCTTGCGCGTGCGCGCCGTGACGCACATTACCCCAGACCCGGACTTGCGCGACAACGCCGCAGTCATCATGAGCGACCCGCACACCATTCGCTTTGGCACAATCTTTCTCGTCGGCTTGCCTTCGGACGAAGGCATGATCAGCGTCCTCTCGCATGAACTGACGCATATCGCGGACGGCAGGCAAAACTCACTGCAAGCTCTGTTTTATCTGGTTGGAAGGCGTGCGGCGCGGCAAACCGGCTTGCGCATCAACGCGCAGAAGGCCGAAGAGCTGACGTGCGAT
>JACMLC010000472.1 GCA_014379795.1 Pyrinomonadaceae bacterium | reverse complement strand
CGCGACCTACGCGCGCCATCGCGTCTTTCGCAACAACTATGCGGAGCTGCTGTTGCTGTGCTGGCGACCGGGACAGCGGACGCCGATACACGACCACAACGGCTCGTTCGGCGCGGTGCGCGTCTATAAAGGCGTGATGTGGGAAACAATATTTGCGCTTGATGAGGCGGACACGCTGTGTTACCAGTCGGTGCGCGAGTGGCATCCGTCCGAAGTAACCGGAGCCGATGTGCCTGACATACATCAGATCGGCAACCCCGATGTCAGCGGGCAGGATTTAGTAACGCTGCATCTGTACGCGCCGCCGCTCGGCGTCCTCAACACCTATCGCGTCGGC
Organism: Pyrinomonadaceae bacterium; assembly: GCA_014379795.1. Taxonomy (GTDB): domain Bacteria; phylum Acidobacteriota; class Blastocatellia; order Pyrinomonadales; family Pyrinomonadaceae; genus JACMLC01. The sequence continues at coordinate 4,402 of JACMLC010000472.1, read as the reverse complement.
AGCTCCGAGATCGGCTCTTACACAATTGACGAGTTTATGGACGGCGCGGGCATCTGAGAGCAGGGATGAAGGATGAAGGCGGAAGGATGAAGGAGCTGCTATTCAAAGCGGAGCGGTTCATCTTCAATAGCAGTTCCTTCATCCTTCATCCCGCTCGCGCTAGTTCGCGCCAAACGAGAAGGCCACGCCGTCGAAGTTGACGAGCGGCGGCATCAACCGATCAATCAAGCCATCGCCGTCGTGAAAGCTTCGAGGAAGCAGGAAGCCGCGCGCCGCTTTGTCGAGTTCGTGATGAGCAGCGAGGGACAGACGCTTCTTGAACGCTACGGCTATCGCAAGCCGTAACGCCCTCGAACTTTATTACTTGCCGAACATGCCGCCGATGCCGCCGATAATGTCATCGGCTTTATCCGCAATCATGCCGCCGCCCTTATTGAGCGCGTTATCAATCTGCCCCGCAATCGGCGCGGGCAGCTTCTCTTTCAAAAATCCGACGACCGTATCCACAGCCGCTTTAGCCTTGTCTTCACCAAGCCCCGTGCGCTCGGAAACCTTCTTGATCAACTCGTCCATTTTATGTTCTCCCTTTGAAGTTAAAAAAAACATTTGCCACAGAGGACACAGAGCGCACAGAGGGATTTCAAATTCAATATCTGAGATTTGAAATCTTTCATATCTCTGTGTTCTCTGTGTTCTCTGTGGCTAATCTTTATCAAATAAAAACCACCGATTGTGAATTAGGAATATCAAACCGCCTGCGACAACGCTGGCACGCGAGCATGTCGTCTATGCGTACCATGTAGTCGCGCGATTTGGCAAAGCGCGCACGGTCATGCTCGTTCGCGCCGCGCGGCAAGTCGTGCTTCTTCCGACGCGTCAGCCAGCGCACATCATACTCGGCGCGCTCGCGGCAGTGCGGGCAACTGTAGGTCGCGCGTTTCGTTTCCTGTTTTTCGTTGAAGAAATCTTTTTCTTGTAGCATGGTGAATCAGCACTCAAGACTCAGAATTAAAGACTAAAACCGTTTTTATTTTATGGCGATACGTTACAAAAATATATCATAGCGCTCAACCGATATTCACGCGCGCTCGGCCTTTAGTTCTCCGCCAGACGCTTTACCTTTCTTTTGCCCGCGCCTGCGATGATAAATGACGATGCCCAAACCGAGCATGCCGTTCAACAGCATGACGGAGTTGGTGACGACGAAGACCCAATTTTTGACCAGCCAGCTATAAATAGTAAAGCCCAGAGAAGCGGAGATTTGCCCGACAAAGAGCCATTTGGAAACGCCCTCGCTTGATTCTTCCTTCCACTGCTTGTAAACCTGTTTGCCGATGGTCAGCACGAGTATCAATGAGCTGATCCAGCCGATGGCTTCCGTCATGCGCTCCCCCTTGGCTCAATTTATAAAGAGCATCTCACAAAACGATAGGAATGCCACAGAGACACGGAGCCACAGAGACACGGTATCAAACAAGTTCATTCAGCATGCTCTTCATCTTTTTATTCTGCTCCTCGGTCTCTGTGTCTCTGTGGCATTCTTTTCTTAGTCTTTCAATTTTTCACGGCTCGCTCAGCAGCCGCTCGACGGTTGAGAGAAAGCTCTGCGGGTCAAGCGGCTTCGGCTCGTAAGCGGTCGCGCCCTGCGACAGCGAGAAGGCGGCGTTGCCCGTCCCGTATCCGGTCGTCACCACTATCGGCACATCTGCGATGGCCTCTGTGTCTCTGACGCGGCGCACCAAATGCACACCGTCTGCTCCGGGCATGTTGATGTCCGTGATAATTAAATCAGGGAGCATCTGGACGGCCAACTCGTATCCGCGTATGCCGTCTTCAGCCGTGATGGCATGATAACCGCGCCGCTCAAGCGCGCGTCGCATCAGCTCGCGCGCCACCTCGTCATCTTCGACGACCAGAATTTTCTTGGCTTCACTCATCGGCAACAGGCGTTTGCGGTAAGTCGTCCGTTCATGCGAGCGATGCTATTGATTATGACTCACGAGTGACGGCCTCGTCCTGCTCGCACAGCTCGCGCAGGTAGCGAAAGCTGTAGATGCCCGTCTCGTGCCGGTCGCTCCAGATAAAGTTGAGCGCGTAGCGACCGACCAGCGCGAGGTCTGCAATCGCGATTTCATCCGGGATAGCTTCGGGCTTGAGCATGCGCTGGCCTGTCCATTCGTTGACGCACTGCGCGCACGGGCAGGAGCGCCTGAGCGCAGGCGCGTCGTAATGACAGACGTGCCCGTCCGCCCAAGTGATACGCAAGCCCGCCTCGCCTTCCTGCATGATCTCGCGCGGCTCAATCGCAGGCCCGCGTCTTTCCATCACATCATTCATAAAAAGCTTTTAGCATTCGATTCGAGCAACAGGCTCTTCGCGTACTTTGCGAGATTTCCTCTTTGTGTTCTTTGCGGTTAAATAGCTTTTTAAACGCAAAGAACGCAAAGAAGATTAAGACGCAAAGAACGCAAAATGGATTGATGCCTTAATCCACTTCAATCATTCTCACGCACGGCGCGCTCGACAGCCTCAGCGGTGATGCGCCAGTGCGAGGCGTTCCAGACGGCTTGGCCGTGGCGCAGGATGATGGCCTGCGGCGATTCGTGACGGATGCCCGTGCGCGATTCCACTTCGCTCGAAAGATCGCGTGCGCGCTGCACGACGATGAGGGCGACTTCGGACGCGAGTTGCGACATCTCTTGATAAGCCGCGCTGCTGATGGGACAGGTCAGGCTGTGCTTGAAGAGGATGACCGGGCGGTCATTTGAAAGCTGAAACATCTGCTCCAGCGACTGCGCGTCTTCGAGAGCATTAAACTGTGCCGTCTGTCCGGCCTGCTCTGACATCATCGTGTGTGAAACCTCCTTGAACTGCTTACTTCGCGCGACCCAGAAGCGCGCCACGCTGTGCCAACCATCTATGCTGTCGCTCGATTGTTTACAGTAGCTTATCAAGCGCGGGCGCGGCAAGCGCGCCGCACCTGACGAAAAAATTGAGCCGGAGACACCACAGCAGCCCGCCTGTACGCTTTAAGCGTGGGCGCGCCCGTGTGTCTCCGGCTCAATTCGTTGATCCGGCGTGAATGCTCTTAAAAGCTGCCGATTATTTTACGGCTCTTCGGTGCCGCCTTCGGACGGCGCTGATGGTGCGCTGCCTTCCGTGAAGCCTGTAACATTAAAGGTGGCAGACTTTTGATCTTTCTGCTCGCCCTGCTCGTTGGACATCGTGACATCCATCTTGTAACGGCCATTCTGGAAACCGCTGCCCGGAAGCGTGACCCAGAAGGTGGCCGTCCTGTCGCCGTCAACTTCCAGCGTTTTTTCCGCGCCCTGCACCATCTCACCTGACTTCTGGCCTTTCACGTCATCGTAGAGGAGGCGAAACTTAACCTTCTGCTTGCCGGGGTTGTTCGAGACTTGCGCGACGGCGTAAACCTTTTCGCCCGGTTTAAAATCGCTGGCTTCGGTGCTGGCCTTTTCATCTTTGCTGATTTTCAGGCTGCCGATATTGGCCGTGCTCCAGTTGCAGGCTAGCGCAACTGCGCCCATCAACATAAAACAAATCCCCATAAGGGGAACAATCCCGACTGAAAACATTCCACCCGTCACTATGGCGGCCCCGTAGAGTAGCAACCACATTCCTGGTATCAAGCTGATTCCAACCGAGCGAAAGAGTACGACTGTCAACAGTGCACCAACGAACATCGGCGGGGCGAGGCCGAGCGCAAACTTACGGCCCGGTCCCGACAGCAGGGGCAATTCTGCTGCGCGAGCCTTGCGGTCCATCGCCCATCCGCCGATCACAAAAGCCAGCAGAGCTTCTGTAATCCAGATCAGAAGCCAAGCTTTGGCTGAAATTTGTTGCGCGGCAATAAACGCAGCGGCGAGAGCAGACACGCCCATAATGACTCCACCCCAACCCGGCACCGCTGTGAAAGACGAGGAACGCTCCATCGTCTCGCGTATAAACCGCAAGTTATCCATTGCGCGGGTATGCAGCGCAGGAGGTTCCTTTACAAGTCTTGGTTTGAGCCTGTGGATCGAAGCCATGAGGGAATAATACAGGGGGCCTTGGGAATGTCAAGTACTTTGTCGTGCAAAGCGTGGTAGGAACATGCAATCAATGTATTCGCACACGACATTACGGACGCAAGGATTCATCCACGAGCAACTTCTGTTCGAGATTATGAATTGTATACGAACCGGTTGCAGGGCTCGCTGAGGCGGCACGCCCGACAAAGATGGGCCATTCAGTTCCCACTAGGACTTTAAATAATCGCGGTTGCACAAAAAACCAGCCACCCATGTTTTTAGCTTCTTCCTGCGTCCAAAACAGTTCGTTCGCATTTGGGTACGTGGCAATGATTTCGCGCAGCGCTTTGTCCGGAAATGGGTAGAACTGT
>JACMLC010000048.1 GCA_014379795.1 Pyrinomonadaceae bacterium | reverse complement strand
GGTCTTCGATGGGGCGCGGGTCAGGAGCCACGTCCGTCTGCGGGATGTTGAGCAACAAGCCGTCCGGCATGATGCCGCGACAGAGCACGATCTGAAACTGGCCGTTGGCAACGGCCTCGCGGTTGACCTGTAATTCAAGAATGCCCCACTCGTAGGGCATAACGGAAGACAGACGTGAGCTGACGATGTCTTCGTAGTAATTGTCCCACTGCTGGAAATGATGCGGGGTCAGCAGCATCCCTTCATTCCAGACAATCTTGCGATACCGGGTCATAGGTTACCGATCATCTCCCGTCAATCTCGAAAACACATCTGATGGCAAAAGGCTTGCCGGAACGGATAGCCGCCTCATATCTTACCTTGGCGCGGGCGGGAACATTTTCAGAGGAGTCACGCTGTCGGGCAAAAGAAGCGCACCGACCCTGCCGCTGCTGCGGCACATTATATAGTCCCTTGAACCCGAAGCTTCAAGATTTTGGTCTCTCAAGTATAATTTGTCAACGTGGGCAAGAAAGCAGCGAGCTGGGACGCTTTGTTGAAGTTATTGGAATTGCAAGATAAATCTGAGTACAATATCGCTATGATTACTATTAGCATTGATGATATGCAAGGCGACTTAATCGGCTACCTTCGCCGCGTGCAGGCTGGTGAGACGCTTATTATTACACAAGCCAATGCTCCCATAGCTGAAATCAAGCCTGTCTCTAAGATAATCAAGCAGAATGCTAAACAACTCCGGCCTTTTGCTTTATGTAAAGGCAATTTTGTTTTGCCGGATGACTTTGATTCACCGCTTCCTGAAGAAATCTTGAGCCAATGATACAGTGGTTAAATCTTATCCCGTCAAGGTGCTGTAATGCGCGGCCAGCTTGCCGCGCAGGGTGTTTAGCTCCTGCAAATGCGCCTCGTCATGCTCTCTCATTAACTGTAGCAATTTCTCAAGCGTGATCGAGCCTGTCTGCTCAAACATGCCCGTGCGTTCAAGCTGCTCCGAAGATAGATTCCGAATCGTCCGCACGTTCCATTCGCGCGCCTGTGTAAAGGCATCGAGCGCGACGTTCAGTTCCTGTTCGTTGTAACGGCGTTCGTGAGCCAATCGCGTGCCGTCTATGTCCGCGAGAATGGGCTGGTCTTCGCTGAGCATCCGGTGGATGCGCGCCGTGTAGCCTTCCAATTCAATATCGCGCAGGTGACAGATATTTTCGACGACGGAGAATTCACTCTCATCCGGTTTCCAGCGCGTCTCGCTCTCGCTTAAGCTCTCTGCAAGTTTGCGAACTGCGGCGGGCGTTGCTGCAAGAAAATTTATCAGCTCTCCAAGTTCCGGTTCAGTCATGATTCCTCATAAGCTCTTTTTGCAATGTGAATCAATATCGAAAAACTCTTTGCGCTCTTTGCGTCTTATTTCTTTGCGTTCTTTGCGTTTAAACTTCTACTTAACCGCAAAGAACGCAAAGTAAAACCCCGCAAAGAACGCAAAGAGAGAACTCGCTTTTCAATCAGCATTTTTTTCTACTCTTGATTTGCATTTTCAGTTAAACACTAATTCCATTTCTTAATCTTCTGAAAACGCTTCTTGACCATCTCGCGCTTGAGCGGCGAGAGGCGGTTGATGAAGAGGATGCCGTCGCAGTGATCCGTCTCATGCAGGAGGCAGCGCGCGGCAAGTCCCGTCGCTTCCTGCTCGAAAAAATTTCCTCCGGTATCCTGTGCGCGCAACACAACACGCGCGGCGCGTTTCAGGGGAGAGGCCACCTTGCCGACGGAGAGGCAGCCTTCGTCGCCGGACTGCTCGCCGTCTGCTTCCAAAATCTCAGGGTTGGCCGCGACCAGCCTGATGCCGTCACAGTCCATCACAAAGAGGCGCAAAGAGAGGCCGACCTGCGGCGCGGCGAGTCCCACGCCTTCCGCGTGATACATCGTCTCGAACATATCTGCGACGAGTTTTTTCAGTTCATCGTCAAAAGCTTCGACAGGCTCGCCCGTCTGTGCGAGGACTCTGGCGGGAAACTCTGTAATCTTCAGAATCGCCATCCCGGTTAGAGCTTTGCTGCCAGCCTCGCAACGCGCCCGGAACGTTTCCAACTGCCGCTCAGGTTGTTGCGCTTCTCTTCTCTTTGCAGGCAAGTCCAGCAGACATAGTGCGGCTGGTTGTCATCGCCTATGAATTTGATGACGTGGCGGCTCTCCTGATCGCATCGCTCACACGTTTGACCGGTAGCAACAGTCCCTTCGATTTCAGCCATCGCTTCTCCTTACAATTTCCAAAAAGAGTCAGGCGCGGCGGCGCAGGCGTCTGACCATCGAGCCGTTAAAATATTTTACTTCTTCGACAATATAATACCTGTTCACAAATTCTTCGAGGATGGAGCAATTGTACTTGATGTCCGCAAAGCCGCAATCTCCGTCCGTGACGAGCCAGAGCTGTTCGTGTCCCGCGCCTGCGCGCCCGAGCGCGGCGTCAATCTCCCGCTCGTCTCGCAAAATGTAATCGTGAAAATCGAATCTCTCAAAAGTATTTTCTCTCGGCAAAGGCACGAGCGGGTTAACGCCCGCATAGTATTGCGACAGCGGCAACGCCGCTCCTCCATGAAAAACCAGAATCGCCTGCCCCTGCTTTTCCGAGTGCATCAGGTACGAGGCCACGCGCTGCCAGTCGCCGTACTTCGCCATCGGCCTGTATCGCAAGTACAGGTAGCTCCCTGAAAACAAGAGCGCGATTAAAGTCCATGCGAGCAGGACTTCACGCCTGCCCGCGAGGATAACGATTGAGAAAACCGCGAAGAGCACAGGCAAGAGCAGCACAGTCGTGTGATGCGGCACCAACAGCTTGTCGCCGGAGAGGTGCGCCATGATGAAAAAGACAAGCGCGATAAAGAGGGTAATCGTCCACAGCGCGATCATTTCCGGCTTCAAGCTGCGACGCTTTTTGATAAGGATGATAAAGGCTGCGACGTAACAGACTCTTAAGAGCCAGCTTCGCACTATTATCAAAGCATCCGAATCGGCTGGCAGCAGATAATGTTTCACTCGCCACGTCACAAACTCGAAGGCCAGAAACCACGAAATGGGCTGCCGCACCGGAGCCGTGTGCGGAGACATCTGATAGCGTATGAAGGGCAGCATCGGCGAAAAACACAGCGCGACTATCACCATCCCAGCCAGATATTCAAACAGGGGACGCCAACGCCGCAAGACCAGCAAAGCGCACGCATTGGCGACCAGCAGAAATCCCATGTAGTACTGCGTGTAAAGCGCTGCGACGGCCAGCAGGACATAACAAATTTGCGCACGCCTGCTCTTGGTCTCAGACAAAAAGCCATCGTAAAACGTCAGCAGCAAGAGCGCTGTGAGCAGCAACGCCAGCGCATACAGCCGCACCTCAACCGCGACCGAGATCGCGAGCGGATTAAAAGCCACCGCCGCCACAATCCAGCCCGGATGCACTTCTTTCCAGAACCTTCGCGAAAGACACGCGACCGTCCAGAGAGCCAGCGCAACGCACACGACTGAGAACAGACGCGCGAAAAAGATCGAGCTAAAAATCTTTCGCCACAGGTTGAGCAGTAGAAAATAGAGCGGGGCTTGCAGCTCGAAATTCAAAGCCTGTTGGAGCGCGTAACCGAAGCCTTTTCCGGTCGTGTGCAGCGAAAAGGCTTCGTCTATCCAGATATTGAGCTTGAGAGAAAGCGTCAGCGTGAGGGCAACGTTCAGCAGAATCAGGAGCGGGACAACCAGCCTGCCGCCCTTCATCGTCTCTCTCATCTCTCTAACTCTCCGTCCCGACGCTCGTCGCGCGCATACGGCTGATGCGAGGGCTGCTAAAATCAGGTTTAAGGGAACGCAAATCCGGCGAAGCGGCTAAAGTCGTGCGCGCATATTCTCGTAAATTCAGGACTGTGAAATTCTCTGACAGAGCGCGCAGGACTTCGCCGACGATTTCCAGCTTCTGCTTGCTCTGGATTCTCATGGCCGGAAAAAAGTCGAGACCGGTTGCATCATCCGCGCCTAAGAAATCCAGTGGATGCAACAGCAGCGACGGCTCAGTCTTGGTCAAACGGCAGAGCCGCATGG
>JACMLC010000471.1 GCA_014379795.1 Pyrinomonadaceae bacterium | reverse complement strand
TCAATCACCTCTATGCTCGCGTGTGCCGTTTCCTCATCCTTGAATCCAAGCTTGTTGGCAAAGAACTTGGAATAAACATTCATCGGATGCGCTGATGAAGTGTAGAGATCGAAGTAACCCGTCATCAGTCCCGCTTCCTGCAAGACGGAGCCGACATAGCTCGGACGCGAGCCTGTGATGATGGCGAGGTCTTCGATCTCGTTCATCCCCGAAAGAAAGAGCGCGATGATCTGGTCTTTCTTGGTGACTTTCTGCGAGCGCGACTTTGCTCGTGGCTGGTCTTTGCGCGCAGGCTGATTTTTGCGAGCGGCGTTCTTGCTCATAACCGAAACCCCTTCGTATATTGAATTGATTTTGAAATGGAATTTATCACGAATCGCACATGACAGGCACACAAAAATTGACGCGAGATTTTTACACGCGCAGCAATACCTTGCGCGTCGCACGCGAGCTTTTGGGCAAGCGTCTGGTCGTCCCTGACGAAAACGGAGAGCGCGTCTCAGGCTTGATTGTCGAGACCGAAGCCTATCAGGGCGTGCTTGATAAAGCGGCTCATTCATATGGCAATCGCCGCACACAGCGCACCGAATCCATGTACCAGCCCGGCGGCACGGCTTATGTCTATTTCATCTATGGCATGTATTACCAGTTCAACGTCGTGACGAACGTTGAAGATGTGCCGCACGCCATCCTCGTGCGCGCCGTCGAACCCGTCGAAGGCATAGATGTCATGCGCCGCCGCAGGCCGGTTGCCAAAGACATCAATCTCACCAACGGGCCGGGCAAGCTCTGTATCGCCATGAACATCAATCGCCGCCTGGACCGCGCAGACCTGCTTGGTCAGGAGGTCTGGATTGAAGAGGGCGAAAAATTAGCCACGAAACAAATTGCTTCGGGGCCGCGCATAGGCATCGGCTATGCAGAGGAATATATCGAAAAGCCGTGGCGATTCTGGGTCAAGACGAATCCTTACGTCAGTCGTGCTTGAGCCGACTGCCTTAAAATTACTGCGCCTCTCAGAAAAGCACCGTACACCGTTTCGTTTCCATGCAAGCTGATATGGTCGAAAGAATCGTTTTGCGCGGCGCAAATGGTTGCCTTAGCAGCTAATTATCCGCAATTTCCGGGCGTGGCATCCTGTTTGCTCTTTATCGCGCCATGAACACAAATGCCGCAACATATCCAATCTGGCAAAAGGTCGCCGATGCGAGTATCGCGGAAGCAGCGCCGCGCAGCACAGACTATAGTCTGGCGCAGCGCGCCACCAAAGGCGACATGCAGGCGTTTGAGGAGTTGTACCAGCGGCATCATCGCCGCGTGTACAGCCTCTGCCTGCGCATGACCCAGAATGTGCAGGAAGCCGAAGACTTGACGCAGGAAGCTTTCATACAGCTCTATCGCAAGATCGGCAGCTTTCGCGGAGACTCTGCCTTTACCACTTGGCTGCATCGCCTGACGGTCAATCAGGTCTTGATGCACTTTCGCAAGCGCAGCGTCAAGATGGAAAAGACGACGGAAGAGGGCGAGACTCCCGTTCAGGTCGTGCATGGCACAGCGAATCCAAACGCGATGCCCGTCGTAGATCGCATCGCGCTCGACAACGCGATTGCGCAGTTGCCCCCCGGCTATAAATCGGTCTTTATCCTGCATGACATCGAAGGCCACGAGCACGAAGAGGTCGCACGCATGCTCGGCTGTTCTGTCGGCACATCGAAGTCACAGCTTCACAAAGCGCGTATGAAGCTGCGGCGTCTGCTGAACCAACAGACCCCGCCGCAGAACGCTTCGCTGCAATAGCATCGCTCTTAAACTTTTCTGACCCGGCTCGCAAGCTTGATAAATCAACTTGCGAGCCGGGTTTTTCTTTTCGTTCTTCGATATGTCTTCTGGGACTTCCGCCGGGCATGTTAGTATGGCGCAAAGTCACAATCTTGATTCGAGGAAGAATTTATGCTGCCCATCACCGGCGTTTATGAGATCGCTATCCGCGTCAAAGAGCTTGCGCGGGCGGAGGCTTTTTATTGCGACGTTCTGGGACTCGAAGTCGGCATCCGCGATGAGAAACGAAACCGGCTCTTTCTGCGCGCCGGAGGACAGGCGGGCATGGTCGTCCTTCAGGAAGACAAAGGCGACTGGCCTACGCAGCACTTTGCCTTCACGATTGATGAGACGGACATCGAGCGCGCGGCGGAGATGCTAGGCGAGCGCGGTGTCGAGACGGAAGGGCCAACTTTTCATGAATGGATGCCTGCTTACTCGCTCTACTTCAGCGACCCGGACGGCAACAATCTGGAGCTTTGCGCTCCGACGACTCATCTGACCACAGCGGATTTATGATGGAACAAAGTCTTCAGGAAAAGTACGCGCCGCACAATGCCTGTTTCGGATGCGGCCCCGCCAATGAGAAGGGCTTGCACATCCGAAGCTTTGCAGAGGGCGACGAGACAGTCGCCGAATGGATGCCTGAGCCGCATCACGAAGCGTTTCCGGGGATGCTGAACGGCGGGATTATCGGAGCCTTGCTTGACTGTCATTCAAACTGGGCGGCTGCATGGCATCTGATGAATAAGACGGGCGCGAACACTCCGCCATGCACTGTGACGGCGGACTATGCCATCAAGCTGCTGCGCCCCACGCCGACAGACAGGCCGGTTAAGCTCGTCGCTCAAGTAGTCGAATCAACTGATGATCGCGCCATCGTCGAGGCTCAATTATTCGCGCACGATAAAGTTTGCGCGACGTGTCGCGGAACGTTCGTGGCCGTCAAGCCCGGACATCCAGCCTATCATCGCTGGTGAGTTTTGAATTGTTCGAGATAGGAAATATCCAGCGTCCACTGGTGACTGCTGCGCCTTGACCACTGCTCGAAACAGGCTTCGACATAGTGGCGCGCGTCTTCCATTGACCACCCGTTGACCTTCGACAGATGCCGCATCGCCTGATACTGCTTCCCGCGCACGCTCGCCAATCCGATGTGCTTGACCTCATGACACTCAGGGCAGAGCGCGATCATCCGCGCAAGCTTCTGCACATGTAGCTCGTCATCGTAGAGCCATACTTCATGACATTCGACAGGCCACTTGCGCCCCTTGCCGCCGCAGATTTCACAGACCCGCCCGGCGCGCTCGTAGATGATGTTGCGCAGCCTGTCCCACTCTTCCTGGGAAACGTGCGAGCGGACGTTTTTGTACCAGGAAGTTTTCGGAACCAGCTCGATGGTCAATAGCGTTTTCACGTTCTACTCTTCATCGCTCAAGAGCTTTTCAATCGTTAGCTCGACGATAGCAGGATCGAGCGACCGCTTGAAAGTGATGACATTCGGCGGCACGCGCGCGGGCGGCTCGCGGCTGCCGCGCAGCTCATCCCACGCGGCGATAATAAAATTTCTCATGCCGCTGTGCGCGAACTCTTCCATCCGCGCTTTCAGATGCTGCGGCGTCCAGAAACCAAGAATCTCTAAGTACACGCGCCGTCC
>JACMLC010000470.1 GCA_014379795.1 Pyrinomonadaceae bacterium | reverse complement strand
TGTTTCGTATGAGCCTGCGAGCGAGCGCAGCTCTTTTCCCGTCGCGGCGTCCCACAGCTTGATGGTTTTATCGGAGCTGGCGCTGGCTAAAATTTTTCCGTCCATGCTGAAGGCGATGGCATTGACGCGATTCGTGTGGCCTTTGAAGGAGCGCACCAGCGCGCCCGTCGCCACATTCCACACACGAAGCGCGCCGTCCCAGCTTCCGCCCTCTGCGATTGTTTTGCCGTCAGGGCTAAAGGCGACGGCGGCGACGGTTTTAATCGTGTGAATTTCCGTCGGCATCTGGAGCGTGCGGCTGAGCTTGCCCGTCTGGACATCCCACAGCTTGACTGTGTTGTCCGCGCTGCCGCTGGCTAACAGGTTGCCGTCGGGACTGAAGGCCAAAGCCCTGACAACTTCGGTGTGCCCTGTAAAGGTGCGCAGCTCTTTGCCTTCGGTCAGATTCCACAAACGAATCGTTCCATCGTCGCGCGTCTTTGCCAGCGTCCTGCCGTCGGGGCTGAAGGCGAGGCAGACAGCCTTGCTCGTGTGCTTGCCGGAATCGAAACGCTTGCGCCCGCTCCGCACGTCCCAAGCGGTGAACACGTCCGAGTATTGCCAAGTGGCTAGGGTTTGCCCGTCAGGGCTAAAGGCGATGATGCCGGGCTGATAGCTGTTCTCTCTCTCATGCAGCTTTGCGCCTTTCCCTGCATCCCAGAAAAAGAGTTGCTCTCTGCCGCTCGTCGCTAAAGTCTTGCCGTCAGGACTGAAGGCCAGAAAAAAAACGTCTCCGGTGTGGCCTTCGAGTTTAAGCTTCTGTTTGCCGTTTGCTATCTCAAATAACAAGACGGAGTGATCCGCGCCGACGCAGGCAATCGTTTTTCCGTCGGGGCTAAAGCTCGGTTCGCCCTCTTCTGCAGCCAGATTGTCAAAAGCGATTCGCGGCTTTCCCGTTTGCAGGTCGAACAAAGCGACTTGCTTGCCATCAATGACAGCGATAATCTTTCCGTCGGGGCTGAGCGTAAAGGTGCGCCCCTTGAGCTTGAGCCGTTCAGTGCGCGTCGCGGCGTCCCAGACTTTTATCGCCTGCGTGCCTTTGCCGTCGCCGCTGATGAGAGAGAGGCTGTCGCGGCTCCATGTGACCGGAGTAAATTCGTCATCCGTGACGGCGATGCGGCCTTTCTCCTTTCCGCTCGCAACATCCCAGAGGCGCAATCCACGGTCTGGAAAGTGGCTCGCGCTGGCGAGAGTTTTTCCGTCCGGGCTGATGACAATCAGGCGCACCATGTCCGTGTGGCCTGTGAACGTGCGGAGCAACTCGCCCGTCTCCACATTCCACAATTTAATGGTTTGGTCACGGCTGCCGCTCGCCAGCAGCTTGCCATCAGGCGTGAAGGCCAGAGTGAAGACGTAATCCCTGTGGCCGACGAGCGTGCGCAGCTCTCTTCCGGTAGAGACTTCCCAGAGCTTGATGGTCTGGTCGCGGCTCGCGCTGGCAGCCAATTTTCCGTCAGGACTGAAAGCCACGTCGTTGACTCCGTCCTGATGTCCCGTCTCGACCACCAGCTCAGGCTGTTGCCCGAATGAAGCAGATGCAGCCAGAGCGAAGATAAGAGCGATGCTGGTAATGATGCGATGAGCGAGCTTCATTGCTTGCCGCTATCTTTTGACGATGCCGCGCTCGCTGCATATCGCAAAGGGACTGTAATCATCACTGCGTTGCCGGGTTTTGTCGTCACACGATAGATGGTTTGCGGCGCGGGGTCTTCCTGATCCAAGACTCTCGATTCATTTCCGCTGGCGGCTTTCTCTGCCTGAGTCCATGTCTGGCCTGCTCCGCCTTCCATCTCGAAACGCTCGGCATCCGTTTTCCACATGCGCTCCCACTCTGCCACCTGCGCTTCGTCAAGGCGCATGTACTTGCGCTGCAAGGGCGGGATGTCGAGCGGCTCTGTCGTGACGAGGACGGTTAAGACTTCGCCCACCTGATCGGGCCGGCTCGGCTTCAAAGTGAAACAGTTTGGGCTATCATCCTGCGCGGGGATGTCTATGAGCACGCCTGCGCGCACGGCGTTGTCGCCGCCGCGCGTGCGCTGTGTGGGAAAGATAAGATACGGCGCGCTCATCGAGCCGTCCGCGTACAATTCGCGGTCAATGACATAGAGATAACCCGTGCGCGGCGATTCGATACTGAGGCGCACCTTATCCCTGACTTTTAATAAAGTCTCTGCTTCGATGCGAACGGGCGTCAGCTCGACACGCGCGTCCGTCTCTTCCTGATCGAGAATCCGCGTCTCTTTGTCATCCGACGCGCCGGACGGGCGCAGTTGCCAGATGGTGACGCCGACCTGCGCCAATTCTTCACCTTTCCGCACAGGGACTTTCGCATCGTTTGGTTTAGCATCCTTGCTGACACCTGCGCCGACACCGACAGCCGCTTTGGGAGTCCGGCGCACGTAGCGGCGCGATTTTTTCGGCTTCGCGCTCGCAGCAGATTTCTTGGGTCTCGATTCCGCGTAATCGAAAAAAATCTGTCTCGATTCATCTTCCTGCTCACCCGCTTGCGCGCGCGCAGGAGGCGCAGCCGGAGGAGGGGGAGGAGGCGCCGCAGTAGTCGGCTTCGCGGTCGGCGGCTTAATCGGATTTTGCGCCGCTGCTGCATCCACATAAAACGCGCTGATCACGAGCGCACATAACGGCAGCAATATTTTTTTGATGGCCCTTGAATTTTTAAACATGATTTCTCTCGTTCTTGCTTTATTCATCCCGTGATTGTTTTGATTCTGCTCTTGATTTGCGCTCTTTGCGTCTTACTACTTTGTGGTCTTTGCGTTAAAAAATCATTTAACCGCAAAGAGCGCAAAGAGAAAGACGCAAAGAGCGCAAAGTTTCTCTGCTCTTGATTTGCATTAGTGATGTTCCAACTCAACTAAATTAACTAACACGTCGCCTTTGGCTCTGATGATGGTTCGTTTCTTGTCCTTCTCAGCCTGCGCGTTTGACGCCGCTCGTTGCTTGGTGAAAAAACCCTGCAAGGCTCTGACGTGTTCGGGATTGGTGACCATGCCTTTGTCTTGCGGGTTGGCGACGCCTTTGACGTTCTCCAATTCCGGCACGGGCTTGACCGCCCAGATCATCCACATCTTTTCCGTGCCCGCTTCATCGTCGAAAAAATAGCCTCTGCTCTGGCGCGGCGGGCTTTCCACTTTCTGATTCGCGGCGACCTGCGCAGAGCCTCCGTCGAGCGGGTACAGGACGTTATAACTGGGCAACCCGTTTCGCGGCTGTGGGCCTTCGTTGATGACGTAAAGATAGCCCGCCTGCGTGGGCATGACGTTCATCCAGAACTGCCAGCCGTTTTCAAAAATCTCTTGGCCGGATGTTTCAAACGGCTCTTGAAAGGGCTTGCCGTCGCGCATCTTGCGCACCGTCAACGAAAAGCTTAATTCCCGCTCCGGCGTTGTGACTGCCGCCCCGCCGGGATTTTGCTGTGATGCAGAGTTGGGCTTAAAGGCGTACCACGCCCCGAAACCGATAAGACCGAGCAGCACGAGTCCGACAGCCGCAAGCAAGAGCGGGTTCATGCCGCGCTTTGGCGGCGGGGGCGGCGCGCTTCCCGGTTGAGGTGAATAAGCCTGCGAGGCAGTCTCGCGCGAAGCCCCTGCGGGGAAAGTCCGTTCCGAAGCTAAAGGATTTGTCCCGACGCCGGAGCCAGCGGGCATGGTCGGCAAAGTCGGGTCTGAAAGTCTTCCCGAAACGGGCGAGTCAATCACGCCCGCATCCGCCGTCAGAGCTTTTGCCAGATCGTCTCCAAAATCTTTGGCGCGTTGATAACGATCTTTCGGATTAAAGGCCAGCGCCTTGAATATCACGCGCTCTGCTTCTTCAGAGAGAGACGGGCGCAAGTCCATAGGGCGGACGCGGACGCCCGTCCGCTGCATCTCTAAAAGCTGAAAAGACGAATCGGGATTGAACGGCCTGCGCCCCGTCAACATTTCGTGTGCGATGATGCCGAGCGCGTACACGTCGCTCGCCATCGAGACGGGCTTCGCGCTCAACTGCTCTGGAGCCATGTAGAGAATCGTGCCGACCGTCGCAGCCGTCACAGTCTCCGGCGCGACCAGCGAGTCTTTAATCTTAGCGATGCCGAAGTCTATGACTTTTATCTGCTCTTCGCCGTCGCTCAAGCGTTGCAGCATGATATTTTCCGGCTTCAAATCCCGGTGCAGGATGCCTTTGTCGTGCGCGGCGGACAGAGCGCGCCCGATCTGCTGCATCAAGTGCGCGGTGCGCTCTAACTCCATGCCTTCGACGCGCATCGCCGCGCGCAAGGGTGCGCCCTCGACATACTGCATCACCAGAAAAGGCTTGCCGTCCGGAAGCGCGCCTGCGTCCAAAACGCCGACGATGCCCGGATGCTCGACGCGCGTGAGGGCTTCGATTTCCTGCTGAAACTTGCGGCGCACCCATTCGTTCTGCTGCGATTCTTCCAACAGGACTTTGACGACGACGCGCTTGGACAAAAGCTGCTGGTCGCGCGCCAGATAGACGACGCCGATGCCGCCGCGCCCCAGCTCTTTTTCGATCACATAACGATTGTTAATCGTCACGCCGACGCCCAGTCCGCTTGAGGCTATCGTCTGCTGCACAGACGCATCGGACGGCACAGCCACTTCTGTCAAAGCCTGTGAAGGGTCTGTCTCACGCGGCTTTTCATCAAAGACGGTGTCACTGTTTTGATCGTTGTGTGTCGTCATAAGCTAGATTTAAGAAAGCGAATTAGTCAGGGAGAAAAAAGAAAAGAGACGTTTCGCGCAAAGGCGCAAAGAAAAGAGACAAGACGCAAAATAATTGAAGCTCTCTTTGCGCCTTCTGTTTTTCCTTTGCGCCTTTGCGTGAAACTGCCAGCTTAAATTCCCAACGCGTATTGTACTAACAATTCAATGTCTGACAAGTATCAAAGCTTGACGGGACGCCCGCCCTCGTTGATGGACTTTTGCGCGGCTTCCAGAATCCGCACGACGCGCAGACCCGCTTGCCCGTCCGTCAAAGGTCTTCGCGCTTCTCTAATCGCGCTTAAAAACTCGGCGCAGGCGTATTGCAGAGCCTCTGTCGAATCCAATTTCGGAACCCACACATCACCCGTGCGATAGCTGACCAGCGTGCGATACGCAGCTTCTCTATCAGACGCCTCTTCGCTGCGGTTGGTGGTCACGCCCTTATCGTAGATGCGAATTTTTTCGGTCGGCTCGATGTCATCATAGACGATCATCTTGCGGCTTCCGCCTAGCAGTGTCCGGCGAATCTTGACCGGCGCGAGCCAGTTAAAATGAAAGTGCGCGATAAACTCATCCGCAAAGCGCAGCATGACATAAGCTATGTTCTCGATGCCGCGCTCGATGTGGCAACTGCCGATGGCAGAGACCGCTTCCGGCTGCCGCTCGATAATAAAATCCATGATGGAAAGATCGTGCGGAGCCAAATCCCACACGACGTTGATATCGCGCTGAAAAAGCCCGAGGTTGATTCGCACGGAATCAAAGTAGAGCAGGTCGCCAAGCTCTCCGCTCTCGACAATTTCTTTAATCTTGCGCACCGCCCCCGTGTAGATAAAGGTGTGATCCACCATCACCGTCAGCTTCTGACGCTCGGCCAGCTCGATCAACTCTTCGGCCTCGCGCGCGCTCGCCGTAAAAGGTTTTTCGATAAAAACATGCTTGCCTGCTTCGAGAGCATCTTTGGCAAACTTGAAATGCGTGGCGACGGGCGTCGCGATCACGACCGCGTCAAGCTGCGGGTCTACGAGCAGCGTGCGGTAATCCACAGTCGTCTGTGTCGCCGGATAACGCCGCCCGAAAGAAGCCAGCCGCCGCTCGTCCACATCACACATCCAGCGCAGCTCCGCCCCCTCGTTCTCCGCAAAGTTACGCAGGAGGTTCGGTCCCCAGTAGCCGCATCCGATGACGCCGATGGTTATTGCTTTCATCAATTTTATAAGTCAGCCGCCGATTACCGGAACGGAAAGGTTGCGACAAATCTTTTTAGCAAGTTGATTGGAGATTTCTGTATGACGCGGCACAGCTTCCACTGCGCCGGTGTTAGGATTGCACCATAAAGAATGCGCCCGACCTTCACGCTTAAGATAACAACCATGCCTGCGTAGATGGCGCAACAGGGATTCGCGCTTCATTCCACCACAACCATATCTTTCATCGCATCGGCTGGAAGTCCCCGTAGCGCATCTTCTCGACGGTCTTCGAGAATCAGGGCGATGGCCTCAGCAAGATTTTCCCGGCACTCCTCAATAGTCAACCCTTGCCCGTTAGCGCCGGGAATCTCCGGGCAATAAGCTATGTACCACTCGCCATCCTGTTCAATAATAGACGTGAACTCGTTATGCATGGGATACCTCCGGTTCCATACTCTTCAAGCTTTATCATCAGCGCTTATATTATCGTTTCAAGTTTCATTGCACGGCTAGCGAAACGTGACTCACTCGTCGTATGACTTCTGCTACAT
Source organism: Pyrinomonadaceae bacterium (assembly GCA_014379795.1). Lineage (GTDB taxonomy): Bacteria > Acidobacteriota > Blastocatellia > Pyrinomonadales > Pyrinomonadaceae > JACMLC01. The sequence goes on along the minus strand of JACMLC010000470.1, from coordinate 1,237 downwards.
TTTCAATCTGTTCATCCGTCAATTCCGGGAACATCGGCAGCGATAGCACGCGACGCGCCTGACGTTCGGCTTCCGGGAAATCTCCGGCCTTGTGTCCCAGAAAAGCGTAGGCCGGTTGCAGGTGAATGGGAATCGGATAATGTATGCCGGTCTGTACGCCCGCTTCGTTCAGAGATTTTTGCAAGGCGTCGCGCTCGCCCGTCCGCACGACATAGAGATGATAAACATGACGCGCGTAATCCATCTCGCGCGGCAGGATAAGATTGCTGTCCTCTAAGAGCTCGTTATAGAGCGCGGCATGCTCGCGGCGCAAAGCGTTCCAGCGGTCGAGATGTTTGAGCTTGACGCCCAGCACAGCCCCTTGTAAGCCTTCAAGGCGAAAGTTGTAGGCGATGATTTCGTGATGGTACTTGCGCTCTGAACCGTGATCGCGCAGCAGCCGCAAGCGGCGCGCTACCTCCGCATCATTCGTGACCACCGCGCCGCCCTCGCCATACGCCCCCAAATTTTTGCCCGGATAAAAACTGAAGCATCCGGCAAGCCCTCGCGCGCCAACGCGCCTTCCTTTATATAAACTTCCGTGCGCCTGTGCTGCGTCTTCAATCACGATTAAGTTATGGAGCGCGGCAATCTCAAAGATGGGGTCTAGGTCTGCCGCCTGCCCGTAAAGATGCACGGGCATGATGGCGCGCGTGCGCTCAGTGATGGCTGCTTCGATCTTGCCGACATCTATGTTGTAAGAGATCGGGTCTGCATCCACGAAGACCGGCGCGGCTCCGGCGGTCGAGACGGCTTCGGCGGTGGCGAAAAAAGTATTAGCGGGCACGATAACTTCATCGCCCGCCGTGAGGCCGCAAGCGGTCACGGCCAACTGAATCGCAGCCGTCCCGTTGCTAATGCCGACACAAAATTTTGCGCCGACATATTCTGCAAATGCCGCTTCGAAGGCTTCGACCTCGCGCCCAAGGATGAAAGAAGTGTTATCCAGCACGCGCTGAATCGCAGCATTCACTTCTTCCCTGATTGATTGATACTGCGCTTTTAAGTCAACGAAAGGAATCATAAGACAGTGATAAGTGATGAGTGATAAGTAATGAGATAAGAGTAATGCTGTATCGCTTTGCTCTTATCACTCATCACTTATCACTCATCACTTCCTTTATTATTCTTGCCGGATTGCCCGCGACGGTTGCGCCTGCGGGGACGTTTCGGGTAACGACTGCGCCCGCGCCGATGA